>CBDAPF010000001.1:0-15851 GCA_965198315.1 Candidatus Aldehydirespiratoraceae bacterium
CTCCTCACTCGGCGCGGCGGCGGCCGTGTCTGTCACAGGGCTGATCGGATTTGTCGGAATCATCGTGCCGCACACGGTTCGTCTGGTCTTCGGAGCAAGCCATCGAGTGTTGCTTCCGCTTTCGATCCTGTTCGGAGGGGCGTTCATGGTTCTGGCCGATCTCACCGCCCGCACCATTCTGCAACCGGCAGAACTTCCGATCGGCGTTGTGACGGCGTTCATCGGGGCGCCGTTCTTTGCGATCGTGTTGCGCACAAGTCGTCGAGAGGTGTGGTGATCTGCACTGATGCTGACCTTCCTCACCGGTGGTGCCCGCGGCGGTTGGTTCTGTTGACGCTGATCACACCATCATCGTTGACTGCCTTGCGGAACAACTCGGTGAACTGGCGGTGTTGATCGTCCTCTCGCAATTGTCCGATGCACCCGCCTGGTTCCGGATCTGAGTCGCTAGCAAGATACCGTAGACAAAAGACTCGGAACTTTATGCGGATCGCGGTGTTAGTCAAGCAGGTACCTGCCATCGAGGAGATGGCGTTGGGTCCAGATGGACGCCTGATTCGCAGCGGCACCGGATTGGAGATGAGCGCTTATTGTCGCCGGGCCGTGTCCAAAGCAGTCGAGCTCGCCTCGCAGAGATCCGACTGTTCGGTCACCGTGTTGACGTTGGGCCCACCGAGCGCCGAGGACGTACTTCGCGAGGCAGTCGCCTGGGGACTTGACCGCGATGTGGAGATAGACGCCTTATTGATCACCGATCCGGCCTTCGCCGGATCGGACACGCTGGCAACCGCTCGCGCGGTGGCCGCGGCACTCAACAATGATGGTCCTTTCGACCTGGTGATGTGCGGCAAGAACTCCGTCGATGCCGACACCGGCCAAGTGCCTCCACAGATCGCCGAGCTGCTCGACTTGCCTTTTGCCACCGCCGTGAAGGCTCTAACCCTCAACGATGATCGCCTGATCCTGGGATGTGAACTCGACGACCAGTGGGTTGACTGCGAGATCACGCTTCCTGCGGTGTTGTCCTGCGCGGAGCGGCTCTGCAAACCCAGCAAGGTCCCTCCACCCGGCAGGGCGTTGGTTCCCGCTGAGCGGATTCGTTTCGTGGATGCGCAGTCGTTGGGACCGGGACCCTGGGGCCAAGCCGGGAGCCCCACCTGGGTAGGCAAGACCAGAATGCTGGCAGTGGACCGAGAGCGTTACGTCGAAGGAGGCCTCGCTCTCGCTGAACAAGTCCGCCGAGCCGTGAACGTCATCGCCGAAAAGGGAGGCTTCGACCTCTCCAAGAAGCCCACTGAGCCTAGACTTGTGCCCTCTGTCGGGGGTCCCGGTGGAGTGGTGGCGGTAGTCGCCGAACCTGGACGCGACAAGATCCTGCGAGAACTGCTCGGCGCGGCGGGCCTTCTGGCAGGCGAGATCAACGGCTCAACCGTGGTGCTGCTCCCAGACGGCACGGGCGGCTCATCGGCCGATCCCACCATCGACGCAGAATTCCTGGCGACCTACGGAGCAGACCACATCGTCCGCCTCGCCGGAGCAGCAGTCGAAGAAGACATCTCCGTTGCGGTGGCGACTTGGGCCGGCGACCGGTTGCCTTGGGCGATATTGGTACCGGGCACCTCCGCCGGACGGGAGATCGCTTCACGGGTGGCTGCCCGTCTCGGCGCCGGGCTCGTCGGCGACGCCGTGGAGTTCGACGTCGAAAACGGACGCCTCGTGGCCTGGAAATCTGCTTTCGGCGGGCAACTCATCGTCGCTGTCCACACGCTCACGGCCGTGCAGTTGGCGACGGTGCGCGCCGGAGTGCTGCCTGCGCCCGAAGGCCTCGACCCTGGTCGGTGCAAGGTGCCGTCACAAGAACATATCGAGGTCATCGCCAAAGGCCGGGTCCAGGTGACCGACCGCCGCCGCGACGACGACATTGACATCCTGGCCGACGCCGCTTCGGTCGTCGCAGTGGGCCAAGGAGTCGACCCAGCTGACTATCCGAAGCTCGCTCCGTTGACCAGACTCCTCAATGCCGAACTGGGCTGCACCCGCAAAGTCACCGACAACGGTTGGATGCCGCACGCTCGCCAGATCGGGATAACGGGACGCAGTATTGCGCCGCGGCTGTTCGTCATGATCGGCGCTAGCGGCAAGTTCAATCACACAGTGGGTATCCGAGGCGCCTTCTCAGTGTTGGCCATCACCAACGATCCAGCAGCGCCCGCTTGGGAACACGCGGATGCCGGCATCGTCGGCGACTGGCAAGAAGTACTTCCCCTATTGGTTGCCGAAATCAAACGCGTAGCTTGCTAGTCAACCGACAAGGTCGAGGGATACCGGTTCGGTGCGTGTGGTGTCGTCGGCGATGAGCATGGCGTCGCTCGAGGCAGTGAATACCACACCGCCGTTTCCCCCTAGGCTGTCGTTGGTGAACCGCGACCTGGCCTTGCAAACATTGGGGCTGGATCGCGACGCGCAAGGAGAAGACATCTCTCGGGCCTACCGCAGACTGATCCGTAGAGCTCATCCTGATGTCGGCGGCGACACCGCCGCGGCCGCGCGCATCACCGAGGCATACGCATGGCTGCAACAGGCACCGTTGGTTGCGCCCCCCTCCCCCGGCCCTCCAAAACCGAGCCCGAGCGATGAGAAGCTGGTATTGCTGCTGCCACCCGGGGATGTCTTTGCTCGACTGTGCGAGTTGGGGAATCGACTCGGCGAACTCAGTTACCTCGATCCTGAAGCAGGGATCATGCAAGTGACGTTCACCGCCCTCAACTCGGTGCCCTGCCAACTCATGGCCACCGTGATCCCCAGCGCCAACCCCAAAGAATCCCAAGTCGAATTCACGCTCGAACCACTCGCCAACGGCCAACCCCCGCCTATAGCTACTGTGGTAGCCCACATGTTCGGTACCCGGTGACCTTCAGGAGGCTCAGTGAAGATTCTTATTGACCGCGAACGCTGCACTGGGCACGGCCGCTGTTACACGCTCGCCCCCGACGTCTACGAACCGGATGACGACGGCTACTGCCTGGAGCAAGTCGATCCGATTTCACTAGCACTCAAAGACCGAGCACTGTTGGGTGCCGCCAACTGCCCCGAAGACGCCATTACCGTCATCGACGACGACTAAGTACGCTGGGGTATGGGCAATATGCGGTTCAACCACATGGAACTGACGCTTCCTCCCGGCACGCTCACAGATGAGTTCCGGGCCGAGGCGCGGGAGTTCTACGGTGATGTGTTCGGGTGGACAGCAACCGACACCCAGATTCTCAAACAAACCGGGTTGCTGCTGTCAACCGATTCTGTAACCAGCCAATTCATCTTGCTGCTTGAGCATCGCCAGCCTATGACTCCACCGCCGTTCGATCATCTCGGGGTGCTCTGCGACAGCCGCGACGAGGTGGACGCCGTGCTGGCCAAGTGCGAAGCATGGCAGGAGAAGGACCCGCGAGTGGAGATCAAGCGCTACCAGGATCTAGTCACGCCCACAATCACCATCCATGCCTTCTATGTGCGTCACTTGCTTCCCATCCATTTGGACGTTCAATGCATGGAGCGCCCCAACGGCGTTAACGCTCCTTCCGGACGTTGGGTCTGGGTGGACGACTAGGTCGCTTCAGAGCAGATTTCCATAGCGGTGGGTCGTCTCACTGATCGCTTGTTCGCGCAGATAGTGGAGCAGCTCAATCCGGCCTTCGGCTGTTACAGGATCGGACGCGACATGTATCCCCAAGTTGTTGGCGCCATTTCGGATCGCCGGATGGACCGTTCCCAGCAGGCGCACGCGTTCGACGTTCAGCTCAGCTAAGCGATCCGCGAATGCCTCAGCTGACTCAAGCGAACCGTCAGACACCACAACATCAACCCCGCAACGCTCAGCCGCTCTGAGCACACGATCCCGCTCCAGCTGACGGGCTTCTGCTTCAACCCTCACCGCCACCCTTTCCAGCGGGCGATAGCGGAACCGGTTGGACTCGCAGAAAAGCCCACTCGGGTCGTGCTCAATCGAGAACTCGGTGCGCCAGGCATCGTCATCGCTTCTGACCGCTCTATCCAACCAGTCGGCATCGTTGAGGTTCAACCCAAGGGGTTTCCAAGACCCCAATTGCTGTATGTAGTTCGGACCCCCGGTTTTTGCTCCAGGCCCGATCGAGGATCGTTTCCAACCGCCGAAAGGTTGACGCCGAACGATCGCTCCGGTGATCGCACGATTGATGTAAGCGTTTCCGACCTGAACGTGCTCGAGCCAATAGGCGATTTCGGAGTCATCGAGGGAGAAGATCCCCCCTGTCAGACCAAACGGAGTGGCGTTCTGCAAACGTACGGCCTCGCCGAGAGTCGCTGCCTTCATCAGACCGAGGACGGGTCCGAAGCATTCCGTTTGGTGGAACCATGAGCCTTCCTGCACACCAGTGCGAATCCCGGGTGTCCAAGTTGCGGGTCCCAACCGATGCGGTTCGAGCAGCCAACTTTCGTTGTCATCAAGATGTGTCAGTCCACGCAAGAGCTTCCGGTCCGGCTCGCGGATCAGAGGTCCCATCGTTGTCGCCAAGTCCTTTGACGGACCGACTCGCAAACTCGAAGCTGCGTCAACCAGCTGACGCCGAAGGCGCTGCGAGTCGTAGACATCACCAACGCATATCGCCAGGCTCGCCGCCGAACACTTCTGACCGCTGTGCCCGAACGCAGAAGCGACCAACTCCGCAACAGCTGAATCAACATCGGCGTTTGAGGTGATCACCAGGGAATTCTTGCCTGAGGTCTCGCCCAGAATTCGCTGGTCGGGTTTCCAACTTCTGAACAGCTCGGCTGTCTCATAGGCCCCCGTCAAAATCACCGCATCGAGTCCGTCGTGGGCTATGAGGTGCCGGCCAACCTCGTCTTCTGGAACGCGCACGAATTGCAGCACGTCTGGAGGAATCCCCGCGCTCCAACAACACTCCGCAACGATCTCAGCACAACGCACAGATTCCGGGGCCGGTTTAAAAACAACGGCGTTGCCCGCGGCCAGAGCCGCAGTTACCCCACCCGTGGGAATCGCAACCGGAAAGTTCCATGGTGGTACCACGCAAACTACGCCAAGCGGAGTGAAAGAAGCGGACGTGGGGGTCTCAAGGTCCAAACCTCGGTCCGCGTAGTAGCGAGCAAAGTCGATTGCCTCCGATACTTCTGGATCGGCCTGGCCGATGGTCTTGCGCGCTTCGTGGACCATCGCCGCTACAAGATCACCTCGACGTTCAGCTAGTTCATTGGCCAACTCATGAAGCTTCTGTCGTCTGTTGCCGGCGCTGCGGCGTTGCCAATGATCGCGGCCCACCTGAGCCCGTCCGACGATCAGGTCGATCTCCGCCCTGCTCGTCGCAACCGGTGCGTTGATCGAAACTGCTTCTCGAGCCACTACCGATCGGGCCCAGAGGCGGTTCGCCCTCAAAGCAGGGTCGGTGTCGGCAGTGTTGTGGAACGCCTCCCCGACATCTTGGCGCACTTCGTCGAGTCGGTTCTGGGTGCGCTGAGGAGTCGATCCAACCAGATTCCGGTCCCGCACCGAAACCCTGAATCGCTCGGCTTCGTTGCTTATCGATCCTCCGTTGGAACTCATCGAGAGGAATTGATGGAGGAAGTTCTCGTCGGCAGCATTCTCTTCAAGACGCCTGAACAGATAGCTGATAGCAACATCGAAGTCTTCAGCGGAGACGACCGGAGTGTAAAGAAGCAGCCCTGATTGCTGTCGGCGAACCAACCGAGCATGCGTTGGCGCCATGCCTTCGAGCATCTCGAACTCAACCCGATCTGCGACACCACGGGTTTCGGCTAGAAGCTTGGCGAACGCAATGTCGAACAGATTGTGAGTCGCGACACCGACCTTGACCCCACGAAGCCGGTCGGGTTGAAACAACCAGTCCAGGCAGCGTTTGAAGTTGGCGTCGGTTTCAGCTTTCGTGCGATACGGAGCCTGCTCCCACCCATGAATCACGGCGTCGACTCGTTCCATCGCCAGGTTGGCGCCTTTCACCAGCCTCACCTTCACCGTGCCACCCGTTTGTCCATCGACTATTCGCTGATGGCGCTGAGTGGCCCATGCCTCGAGCTTGGTTAGAGCATCGAGCGAATCTGGCAGGTAGGCCTGTATCGCGACACCTGCATCGAGCGTGTGAAGCTCGGGCTCGTCGAGGAGTATTGTGAACACAGCCAGCGTGAGTTCTAGATCGTGATACTCTTCCATGTCGAGATTGACGAATGTCGCCGGCCTGGTCTTTTTAGCTTTCACGAATATGGGCCGAAGTCGCTCCGTTACCCGGTTGATACACCCCTGGAAGTCCCAGTAGTTGAGTTGAGCAACGATCGAAGACAGTTTCACCGAGACATAGTCGATATCAGCCTGTTCAAGGAGCCTCAGCGCGTCGGCTTGGCGCGTCTGCGCCTCAGCATCCCCTAACACAGCCTCTCCAAGGAGGTTGACATTCAAGCGGAAACCTTGAGTGTTTCGATGCCCGAAGTGTTCTGACATGGCGTCGGGTTCGGCGTCTACGACAAGATGCCCGATCAAGTTGCGCATGCGCCGGTTGGCCAGAGGCATGACGACCCCGGGCAGTCGAGGCGCGAGTCTCGCTCCAACTTTGAGAAGTCCCCGATCAAACGGCGACAAGAAGTCTGGCAGGCGGTCTTGTGCCACCAGCGAGGCGAGTTGCTGAGCAGCGACGCGATGATTCTCAGGTCTCACGACCCGGTCGACGAATCGCATGGTGAACTTCATGCCCACCGGGTCGGCGACTACACCGGCCATTTGCCGGACGGATTTTCGTTCCGCTGGGGTTGTTAGGGCGTCCGCTTCCTCAAGCCAATCGCCGACGAGTGTGACTGCTTCCTCGGCCAGGTCCACTAGCGGGTCATGCATCGTCCTCCCGTTGAGGATGACCTTACTAGACCCAGGGACAGTTGGAGTTGCGGTCTCCGAAGGCGTTGCCGGTGTGGTAGCGCTCCAGCGTGAAGGGCTTCAACTCGTCTGGTTTTTTGCCGTAGACAAGCATCTGGGCCGTTAATTTGCCCACACCGATCATCTTGAACCCGTGGTTGGAATCGGCGATCACCCAAGCATTGTCGGCCACGTAGTCGAACACCGGCACGTTGTCGGGGGTGAATGCTCCGATCCCGCCGTTGCGACGCTCCTTGAAGTAGTGCCGCAGGTTCTCGAGCCTCTTGAAAAGCATCCCGAGAGTTGCGCAGTAGTAGTCGGCAAACCACTGTTCGGCCTGGTACACATCGTTGAGGTGGCCGTAGGGTTCAACGGCTGCTTTGGGACCGATCTTCACGGGAATCGTCCCGCCCTGAAGGCCCGGGGCACCCACTCGTTCGGCCGCGTAGCGCACGTAGGAGTAGAAGTTGTCTTTGAGCAGAGTGTTGTCGTCGCCGTATACGGGAGTGTTCATGAGTTCGACGTGCAACACGGGCGAATCCCGGTACCTGGCGGTGCGGAAATCAACACCCTCCGGCAACAGAACCTCGCCTTCCAGTAAGCGCCAGTAGGTCCACATGTCCATCTGCTTCTCGACGTGACCGTCGGGATATCCGACATCGATATGCGATGGGCCACCGAGCCACTCCCAGTGCTCGGGAGTCCACGCGCCGGCACCCACAATTACTTGATCACAGGCGACAGAACCCTGATCGGTCTCCACCGCGGTGACAGAGCCCGAAGCGTCGAGCGTGTAACCGGTGACGCTGGTGCCGTAGACACGCTGTACTCCCCACTGGTGGCACTTCTGGTCGAGTCCCCACACCGCCATGTGGGTGCCCGCGTAACCGGAGCGGAGTTCGTGAAGCACCACATCGCAGTTCTCGGTTTTGAAATCTGGCCATAGTCCGGTCAGGAATGCGTGAGCTTCCGAGCCGACGTACAGGTCTGATGGGTACCCGCTGGCGGCCTGCGATGCCTGCAGTTTGACGTAGTCAGCCTCCTGGTTGGCTTCCCCCACCGAGACATAGCCGACTTGCTGGAAACCGAAGTTGACGGGATCAGACTCCCAGACTTCCACGCTGGCCCTCAAGATCGCATGCAGGGGTTCGGTCATATAGAGGTTGCGAATGCACCCGCAGGCCAGGCCCGTGGCTCCTGCACCCGGACCTTGCTTGTCGATGAGCACCACATCGCTGCCTTTGCCCTTGCCGGAGCGTTCGAGGTACATGGCCAGGTGGTAGGCGCTCGACAGTCCGTGGACTCCAGCACCGACCACCACGAAACGTGCGCTTGTAGGCAGCTCGACGGTGTCGAACACCGGAATCACCGCAGGGTTCGCGGCGCGGCCCTCCACCTCGGGAGGTAATGGGCGGTTGGCAAACGGGTACCACTGGTTGTGTTCTGTGGGGTTGGGGACATTGATGGTCATTTGTTCTCCTGTTTTGGTTCAATCGTTGGGTTGTTCGTTAGCGGACGGGATTCGGTAGTCGGAGCCGAGCGTTCGCCATATCAGCGGGACTCCCGGTCGGTAGGCGAGGTGGTGTCGGCTCGGAGCGTCCAGAATCGTCAGGTGCGCTGGAGCGCCCTCAATGATCCGCCCAAGGTCGTTGCGGCGCAGCGCTGCCGCGCCGCCCGTGGTCACCGCGGCAAGAGCCTCGTCGATGGTCATGTGCATGTCGCGTACAGCCAGAGCGATGCAGAACGACAACGATGTGGTGTAGCTGGATCCTGGGTTGCAGTTGGAGGCGATGGCGACCTTCACGCCGGCGTCGATGGCGCGTCGAGCGTTCGGATAGGGCTGGCGGGTCGAGAAATCCGTCGCCGGCAAGAAGGTGGCGACGGTATCGCTGGCGGCCAATGCCTCAATGTCGTCGTCGGACAGGTACGTGCAGTGGTCAACCGACGCGCAACCCATTTCCACACCGAGTTGCACTCCCGGCCCGTGACCCAATTGGTTGGCATGGAGACGTAGACCCAGACCGGCTTCTCTACCGGCTTCGAGCACCGCGCGTGATTGGTCTGCGTCGAAAGCCCCGGTCTCGCAGAACGCGTCGATCCAGCGGACATGGTCTCGTACGGCGTCAAGCATCGGTCCGCACACCACCTCGACGTAGTCGTCAGCTCGGTCTTGATATTCGCTGGGCACCAAATGTGCTCCGAGGAAGGTGCTTTCGGAGGTCACCTCGGCGGCCAGCGAGGTTAATTCGGCCTCGGAGTCAACTGACAGGCCGTAACCCGACTTGATTTCCACGGTGGTCGTGCCCGCCCGGTGAACTTCGTCAAGGCGACTCCCCAGCGCCGCTCTGAGCCCTTCGCGTCCGGCATGGCGACTGGCTTCGGTTGTCACTCGGATCCCTCCGCCGTCGTAGGGTTCACCGGCCATGCGTCTGGTGAACTCCTCGGCACGGTCGCCTGCGAACACGAGATGGGTGTGGGAGTCCACGAAGCCAGGCAGCACGCAACGGCCGCCTGCGTCCAGTCGTTCGTCGGCCTGTGCCCCTGCGCGGCCCACCGCCAGCACCACATCACCGTCAACAACAACCGACGCATCCTTGATGACCCCGAGCGGGCCGGCTCCCAGGTCTGGATCGTTGGTTGTCAGTTCGGAGATGTTGTCGATCACGAGCGTCATTGTGCCGTTACCTCTGCGATGGCTGCGGCGAGTTCGGCGCCAACGTCGATGGATTTGTGGAGTCCGTCCACCACTACCGGTTCGCCCGCGACTACGAGATGGCTGACGTCGGCGCTGGTAGCTGCGTAGATCACCGAGGCGAGAGCGTTGTCGGTGTCAGTGCCTGCCAGTCGCACCGAATCAAGGTTGACCGTCGCAAAGTCAGCCAGTGATCCTGGCTCCAGGGTTCCTCCCCCGCCCCAACCAAGCGCTCGGTATCCGCCGGCGGTGGCCATTGTCGCCAGCGTGTCGGTTCTTAGTACACCTCGCTCGAGTGTGGTTGTGCGCTGGTCGAGTTCAACCGCCCGAGTCTCCTCGAAGATGTCGATGACTGCGTTGGAGTCTGAGCCCACGCATAGCGAAGACCCGGCAGCAAAAAGAGCCGCTGCCGGGCCTATACCGTCAGCCAGGTCGCGCTCGGTCGTGGGGCACAAGCAGCAATTCGCCCCTGCTTCGCCGATCAAGGAGATGTCGTGATCTGAGGTGTGGGTTGCGTGGACCAACGTCATATTGGGACCGAGTCCTGCGGCTTCAGCAAACAACTCGGTGGGAGTGCATTCGTGAACTGCGAGACACTGCTGGTTCTCCGCGGGTTGCTCGGAGGCATGGACATGCAGTGGTGCATTGTTCTGCCGGGCCCACGCCGCTGCCGTCTCGATAGATGCTGGGTCAACAGCGCGAACTGAATGCACTGCCGCTCCCACTTTGCGTGTCGGGTTCGACACCGTCCCCGCCAGGTCGTCGACCCGGCCAGCCCAGCTTGTGGCATCGCGGTCGTTGAAGCGAGCCTGTTCGGGACGAATCGGCGCGTATCCGCCGGCTGTTGTGGGGTCGAGTCCGCCGCGCAGGTAAAGGGTGTCGAGCAGGGTCAACCTGATCCCAACATCGGCCGCAGCAGCCGCCACCGCGATCCCCATTGCATTGGGATCGTCGTAGGGGCTTCCGCATCGCTGGTGGTGCAGGTAGTGGAACTCGCCGACCACGCCGACTCCGGCGAGTGCCATTTCCGCGAAGGCCGCACGGGCCAGCCGGTAGTAGTTGTCGGGGTCAAGGTTCCCAGCAACCCGATACATCAGGTCGCGCCAAGTCCAGAAGGTGCCCCGCTTCTGGTGGGTGCGGCCCCGCAATGCTCGATGAAAGGCATGGCTGTGGGCATTGGCGAGCGCCGGGATCGTTACGCCACTGAGTTGAGTGGCATTGCTGGGCGGCGAGGCCACTTCGAGTGAAATATCTGTGATCCGGTCGTCTTCGATGTCCAGAAGGACGCCCGCGATGACCTTGTCGCCGCCAAGCCAAGCCGACTCGCACCAGTAGCGCTTGCTCACGAGCCTGTCTCCGCCACGAATCGGCTGATGCGCTCGATGAACGCGTCACGGTGGTGTCGCTCGAACTCGTCCCAGGTGCTCAGCGTGTTTGGGTCGGCACGGTCAACAACGAGGATGCCGTCGAGATGATCGCATTCGTGCTGCCAAGTACCAGCGGTTAGGCCGCGTACCTCCTCGCAGTGCTCGGTCCCGTGCCGATCGAAGTAGCGGACACGAACATTGACGAAGCGCTCCACATCGCCGCGCAGCGGCAGCGACAAGCACCCTTCGTTGATGACGACCCTCTCGGTGTCCAACACTTCCAATTCAGGATTGATGGCCACCGTCAAGGGGATCGGTGGTTTATAGGGATAGCGGGGATTGTCATTCACTTCGAGAACCACGATCCGACAGGTCTCGCCTATCTGATTGGCTGCAAGGCCAGCCCCGTTAGCGTCGCGCATCGTGTCAACAAGGTCGTCAATAATGCCCTGTACGCGCTCACC
Organism: Candidatus Aldehydirespiratoraceae bacterium; assembly: GCA_965198315.1. Classification (GTDB taxonomy): domain Bacteria; phylum Actinomycetota; class Acidimicrobiia; order Acidimicrobiales; family Aldehydirespiratoraceae; genus VXYK01. The sequence continues at coordinate 11,434 of CBDAPF010000001.1, forward strand.
GGCTATCTCCTGGCGTGCAACATCAAGCGCCGGACTACGCAACACCGGGTGGCCTATGGAGAGGATTTCACGAACAGTCATGGTGTGCTGATCCGCAACTTGAGGCGCTCATTGCGCTGTTTGGGTTGACATGGGAATCTGTACGCCCCGCTCGGCGGCCACGCCGCGTGCCTCGATATAGCCGGCGTCGGCGTGGCGTATTACTCCGGTGGCCGGGTCGTTGAGCAGGACCCGCTCCAGCTTCTGTGCGGCTAGGTCGGTTCCGTCGGCGACGCTTACCTGACCGGCGTGGATCGAGCGGCCGATTCCGACACCACCGCCATGGTGGATGCTCACCCAAGATGCTCCAGAGGAGGTGTTGACCAGGGCATTGAGTAGGGGCCAGTCGGCGATGGCATCGCTGCCGTCTGCCATGTCCTCGGTCTCACGGTAGGGCGAGGCGACCGAACCCGAATCGAGGTGGTCTCGACCGATAACAATAGGCGCAGAGAGTTCCCCTGAGCGGACCATCTCGTTGAAACGCAACCCCAGGCGGTGGCGCTCTCCATAACCCAGCCAGCAGATTCGGGCGGGCAGACCCTGAAAGGCCACCCTGTCGGCCGCCAGCTTGATCCATCGAGCCAAGCCTTCATCTTCGGGGAATTCAGCAAGCACGGCGCGGTCGGTGGCTGCGATGTCTGCTGGATCGCCGGACAGCGCCACCCAGCGGAACGGGCCTTTGCCTTCGCAGAAGAGCGGGCGGATATACGCGGGGAGGAATCCGGGGTAATCGAAGGCACGGTCGTAGCCTGCAAGCGCGGCTTCGGCACGAAGGCTGTTGCCGTAGTCGAACACCTCTGCCCCGGCGTCGAGAAAGCCGACCATGGCTTCGACATGAGTGGCCATGGCGTTTCGGGAGCGGCGGATGAACTCGTCGGGTTGATTGGTGCGCATCTCCTCGACTGCTTCGGGGGCTAGATCGTTGGGGATGTAGGACAACGGGTCGTGCGCAGAGGTCTGGTCGGTAACGATGTCGGCGGCCACCCCGTCGGCCAAGAGTCTCGGCAACAAGTCGGCGGCGTTCCCGACCAGCCCAACCGACAGCGCAAGCCGCTCCGCTACCGCTTGCTCGCAAATTCGGACGGCTTTGGCGTAGTCGTCGGTGACGATGTCGAGATAGCGGGTCTGTACGCGGCGTGCGGCACGCTCGGGGTCGACTTCGATACATAGTGCTACGCCGTTGTTCATGGTGATTGCCAGCGGTTGAGCGCCGCCCATGCCGCCCAGACCGGCCGTGACGGTGAGGGTGCCCGCCAACGAGCCACCGAAGCGCTTGCGGGCGATGGCTGCGAAGCATTCATAGGTACCCTGCAGGATTCCCTGTGTCCCGATGTAGATCCACGAGCCGGCGGTCATCTGCCCGTACATCGTCAGGCCGAGGTGTTCGAGGCGCCGAAATTCGTCCCATGTGCCCCATTCGGGGACGAGGTTGGAGTTGGCGATCAGCACTCGGGGCGCCCACTCGTGAGTACGGAGGACCCCAACGGGTTTGCCCGATTGCACGAGCATTGTTTCGTCGTCGGCGAGTGTCGTGAGCGAATCGATCATGGCGTGGTAGGCGTCCCAAGAGCGTGCGGCCCGGCCCGTGCCGCCATATACGACAAGGTCGTCCGGGCGTTCGGCTACGTCAGGATCGAGATTGTTTTGAAGCATCCGGAAGGCAGCTTCTTGAGGCCAGTTGCGGCAAGTCAACGCAGAACCTGTCGGGGCCACCACACCGCCTTGCGGTGCTTTTGGACCCTGTCTTGGGGTGGTGCTCATGCGATAGCGGCTCCCTGTGTCATCGGCCTGCAGCGAAGACGTTTGCATCGTAACAACAATTTGCTTATGATGCCAATTACTAACATCTAGTTTCAGGTACTGAAATACATATGATCTCAACTCCTGTTCCATCTGACCAAAGCTCTTCTTCAACACTGCATAGCTCGCGCTCTGCTGAACGGGTGCTGAACCTCCTCGATACTGTGGCGAGCAGCGGCGCAATCAGCCTCACGGCTGCTGCCACCCAAGCCGACCTACCCACAAGCACGGCGTTACGCCACTTACGCCTGTTGACGAATCAGGGCTTTCTGATCAAAGACGACCAAGGTTGGTATTCCGTAGGACCAGCGTTTGTGCGCATGGCGCTTGTCTCGCATCAGCGGGGCCCCTACGCCCGACTGACTACAGCAGTGCAACCGGGGCTTGAGAGACTCGTTGAGGACACCGAAGAATCTGCGTATCTGGCTGTACGAGACGGTGACGAGGCGGTCTACATAGCCACCGCCGAGAGTCGACGAGCTATTCGCCACGTCGGCTGGGTCGGCAGATCGGTTCCACTAGACGGAACCGCGGTTGGAGAAGCACTCCTCGCGTCCCCCCAGACACCTGGATCACGACCTGATTTGCATTTCAATACCGGAGCTATCGAACCCGACGTAACCGCGGTCGTCGCGCCTGTCTGTGGACGAGAACAGGTCCTGGGCGCGATCTCACTGTTGGGGCCGGCTGATCGGCTCGCCGGTGAACGCCTGCACACCGCTGCCGAAGCCGTTGCTGATGTCGCACTGGAGGTATCGCTCGCTCTCACTTCACCAGAAATGCCCTGGCGATGACCATCGAACTCGACGGGGCTGGAGTCACGATCAATCAAGTTGTGGCCGTCGCCCGCCGCGGCGAACCCGTCCAACTGAGCGAAACGGCAGTCCAGCGGATGGCGGTGTCGCGTGGCATCGTTGAACGTCTCGCCGACGGGGACCCCGCATACGGGGTGTCTACGGGTTTCGGTGCTCTGGCCAACACCGCGATCCCACCCCATCGACGCGCGGATCTGCAACGCGCTCTGATTCGCTCCCACGCGGCCGGCATGGGTCCCGGAGTCGAAGCCGAGGTCGTTCGGGCAATGATGTTTCTGCGAACTCGGACCTTAGCGCTCGGAGCTTCAGGTACTCGGCCTTTGGTCGCCCAGACACTGGTAGAACTAATCAATGCTGGGATCGTTCCGCTAGTTCCCGAACACGGCTCGCTCGGCGCCAGCGGCGATCTCGCCCCATTGGCCCACGCCGCGCTGGTACTCATGGGTGAAGGCACCGTACTCACCGAGGATGGCACAATCAGCGGCGCAACGGCATTGAGCCACGCCGGGATTGAACCCTTGGAGTTGGCAGAGAAGGAGGGCCTGGCGCTCACCAACGGCACCGACGGCATTCTGGCGATGCTGTGTCTTGCGGTCCACGACGCTTCGCACCTACTCACCGTGGCTGACATCGTCGCAGCCTGCAGCGTCGAAGCCCTCCTGGCTACCGATCGAGCCTTCGCCGCCGACATCTTGGCGCTGCGACCCCACCGGGGTCAGCAAGCGAGTGCTTCCAACCTCCGAGCCATGCTGTCGGGGTCACCGATCGTTGCCAGCCACCGCAGCGACGACGACCGTGTGCAGGACGCCTATTCCGTGCGTTGCACTCCGCAGGTGCACGGAGCGGCGCGTGACACGCTCGGATTCGTCAACGAAGTCACTGAGTCGGAACTCGCTTCAGCCATCGACAATCCGATGGTGCTGCCCGACGGACGGGTCGAGTCCTGCGGCAATTTCCACGGAGCTCCGGTCGCTATGGCGGCCGATTTTCTGGCGATCGCCTTGGCCGAAACAGGCGCCATAGCCGAACGTCGACTCGACCGGCTACTCGACCCGGCGCGTTCCCACGGACTCCCACCATTCTTGGCTGACGATCCTGGTGTCGACAGCGGTCTCATGATCGGCCAATACACTGCTGCCGCCATGTGCGCCGAGAACCGTCGGTTGGCCTCCCCCGCCTCGGTCGACTCTCTTCCGACCTCAGCAATGCAGGAGGACCATGTATCGATGGGCTGGGGTGCCGCGCGTAAGCTCCGTCGCGTTGTCGAAAACCTCCGGCGGATACTCGCAGTCGAATGGGTTGCCGCCGCCAGGGCCACCGAACTGCGTTCTCCTTTGCGGCCGGCCGATTCCACTTCCGCGGCTTTGCAACTACTACGGACCCGTGTTCACGGCCCCGGTGCTGATCGCTGGCTGTCACCCGAACTTCATGCAGCCGAACAGTTGCTGGTTGAAGAGGCCCTAGTTGGCGCGGTGGAGTCAGTGGCCGGCCCGCTCGCCTGAGATTCGCTTGGTTTTTTAGCTGGCCGTCCGACATCGGGCTGCTGTCGAGGTGGCCGATTCAGGCGTATGGTCCGACCGTCCTGAACGCGAAGTAGCCGTATCCCTGGCGCTCCGGACCGTACAGGTCTGGTACGGCGTCCAGCGGAGTCGTGATCTCGCTCATCGTCGGGCCTATGTCCTGCGCTGTTGCAGAGAGCTTTTCTCCGTCGAGTCCATAGACGCGCACTGCGTTGGTGCCGACGATCGCCCGTACCTTGTCTTC
>CBDAPF010000002.1:0-8920 GCA_965198315.1 Candidatus Aldehydirespiratoraceae bacterium
CCCTAGCAAGTGACTGATTCGCCAAGTCCCTCGCCTGCACCGACGAGACTCCAAAGGGATTTCTTCACTAGGGACTCACTGGAGGTGGCTCCGGAGTTGCTGAACAAAGTGATCGTGTTCGGCGGTTGCCGTGGCCGACTTGTGGAGGTTGAGGCATACCGGGGAGCCGACGACCCCGGCAGCCACGGGCACCGCGGGATGACCCCCCGCACCGAGGTGATGTTCGGGCCCCCTGGTCATCTCTACGTCTACTTCACCTACGGGATGCATTGGTGTGCCAACGTCGTGTGCGGTACCGACGGCGAATGCAGCGCTGTGCTGCTACGGGCCGTCACCCCGCTCGCGGGTTTGGCCGAGATGAGACAGCGCAGGCCCGTGGCTCGACGCGACCGAGACCTGTGCAGCGGTCCAGCCAAGTTCACCTCGGCTTTCGGTATCGACGGCACCCAGAACGGCGCAGACCTGGTTACCGCAGACGCGGGGATCGAGTTGTTCGACGACGGAACCCCACCCCCACCAGACCCCGGCCGTTCCACCCGCATCGGCCTCAGCACCGGCGCAGACTTGCCATGGCGCTGGTATGTGAGCGGCTGCGATGACCTGTCGCGCCGAGGTCAAGGTCAGCAAATGAGAGTCGGCATCCCAAGCGGTATCCCAACACAGTCGAAAACTCTGGCCGCGCTGCTGGCGTTCTCGCTCGTGCTCGGAGCCTGTGGCGATGACAAAACGGTGGTGGGAGGCCCCACAGCGTCGGACGATTCGAGCGAGCTGTCCCTCGACGGGCGGCAGTTCTGGTCTGTGTCAGTGCTCGAAGACGGCGTCGAAAGGCCATTGGTGGAAGGCACGCGCATCTCGCTGCGGTTCAACAACGGCAACATCGGAGCATCAGCCGGATGCAACTCAATGGGCGGGCCGTACCAAATCGACGACAACCAGCAGTTGACAGTAACGGACCTGTCAACAACAGAAATCGGCTGTGACCCGGAGCGTCACGCACAAGACGAGTTCGTAGCGGCCGTTCTCAACGCCCAACCCCAGCTAACGCTGAACGGCGACTATCTGATACTCGCCACCGACACCGTCCGAATCGAGTTTCTCGACACGGAGGTCGCCGACCCGGATCGTCCGATCGTCCAAACACGCTGGGTCGTCACGGGGTTCATCCAAGGCGAAACGGCCACATCGATGAACGTGGACCCCGCTCAGGAAGGCTGGATCGAGTTCAGCGAAGACTCGCAGCTGACCGGGTTCGATGGTTGCGTCGATTTCAGCGCACCCGTAGAAGTCAGCGACGGTGAAATCCAATTCGGTGAAGTGACCTCTGCGGACTGCGCGGAGCCCTCCTCCTACAGCGAGGCCTTCGCAGCCCTGTTCGAGACCGACAACGCCGTATTCTCCATAGACGGCCCGAGGCTGACCCTGCTCAACTCCGATGGCAACGGCGTGACCTTCAGAGCCGACGAATAGGGTTGACGAATAAGTCACGGAATACTTGGCAGTAAATATGTAACGTGTCGGGAGTGACCGACGCATATCTCCAGCAGATCGACACGGCCCTTCGCAACGACATCCGACGACTCGGCACCCAACTCGGGGCGGCTCTGGTTCGTCAACACGGCCCCGAACTGCTCGAAAGAGTCGAGCAGGTGCGCACGCATGCAAGTCGACTACATCGCAACGGCGAGTCCGGTCCCGACCTCATCGATCACCTCACCGACGTCGATCTCGTCGAGGCGATCCTGTTGGTGCGGGCGTTCACGGTCTATTTCCATCTGGCCAACACCGCCGAGCAGGTTCACCGCATCGAACACCTCAATGCCAACCCGAGAACAAGCAACAGGCGCTTCGCCGAAACCGTCGCCAAACTCCAAGCCAGCGGAGTCAAAGACTCCGAAATCATCGATACAACCTGCTCGCTCGACCTGCGGCCGGTGTTCACCGCCCATCCCACCGAAGCCTCACGCAGATCGATACTCGACAAGCTCGCAGAGATCGCCGTTCTCATTGAGGAGCGCAACGAATCCAGCGCCGGGACAAGCGACAAGCAGCGCATCGACCGTCGAATCGACGAACTGATCGATGTCATCTGGCAAACCGACGAACTACGCAGAACCCAACCCAACCCGGTCAACGAGGCACGCTCAATTCTCTATTTCCTCAACGAAATCACAACCGAAGGGGTTCCCGAACTCTTCGACGATATCGACGCGGTTCTGCGCAGCATTGGAGGAGCACTCAACGAAAACGCACCGGTTCATTTCGGTTCGTGGGTTGGTGGCGACCGCGACGGAAACCCCAACGTCACACCCCAGATCACTCTTGAAGTGCTCGAGTTCCAACGAAGTCGAGCGCTGCGCATCCTGATCCACGAAGTCGAGCAGCTCTCAGCGGAACTATCGGTCAGCGACATAGTCGCCGACGTATCGGCTGAGTTGCTCAGCCAACTGGAAGCCGACCGCGCAGCCTTCCCGGCGGTTACCGCACGATTCAACCAGCTCAGCCAAGGCGAACCTTACCGGCGACGCTGCGGCGTCATTCATCAACGTCTTCAAGAAACCGCTAGCACACCCCCCGGTCCCAACGCCTACAGCTCACCTCAAGAATTCGATGCGGACCTGGCGGTCATGGGAAGATCGCTCGTTTCACACCGCGGCACCTTGTTGGCACAGGGCCGCCTCGCGCGACTGCGCCGCACCGTGGCAATGATCGGGTTCCACCTGGCCACACTCGACATACGAGAACACGCAGATGTTCACCATCGTACGCTCAGCGAACTCTTTTCGGCTCTCGGCACCGAATACTCGACCTTGGACCGGTCAGCTCGCATCGACCTGCTGACAACCGAACTCAGCAGCCGCCGCCCGCTTGCGCCACCAACAGGCCGGACCGGCAGCGGAACGCTCTCCCTCCTAGCGGCCCTGCGCGATGCCATGAACCAGGCCGGCGACGAGATCATCGGCGTCTACATCGTTTCGATGACCCAGGGAGTTGACGACATCCTGGCTCCCGCGGTGCTGGCCCGTGATGTCGGGCTCGTCGATCTCGTGGCGGGTGTGGCTCGGCTGGGTTTCGTTCCGTTGTTCGAAACGATCGACGATCTCCGAAATATCGGCACCGTGCTGCGTGATCTGCTCAACAACCCGTCCTATCGGCGTCTCTTGGAGTTGCGGGGCAACGAGCAGGAGGTGATGGTCGGCTATTCCGACTCCAACAAGGACGGCGGAATCACGACCTCGCAGTGGGAGATCCACAAGGCCTTGCGTCAGATCGCCGAGGTAGCGTCCGAAACCGGCATCAAAATCACCGTGTTCCACGGTCGGGGTGGCACTGTCGGGCGAGGGGGAGGCCCCACCAACGCCTCAATCCTCAGCCAACCGGCCGGAGTCATCAACGGTGCGGTCAAGATCACCGAACAAGGCGAAGTCATCGCCGACAAATACGGACTGCCCGGACTGGCCCAACGCAACCTCGACTTGGCTTTGTCGGCAGTGCTGGAAGCTTCGCTGGCGCACCGTACACCTCGCCACGAATGGTCAGCGACGCACAGCTGGAACACGGCTATGGAACTCATGTCGCAACGAGCTTTCGAGTCCTACCGGGAGCTGCTCGAAACTCCCGGGTTCGTCGATTACTTCCAGAAGTCGACGCCGGTGGAGGAACTGGCCGACATGAACATCGGCTCACGTCCCGCACGCCGCACAAGTGCCGGAGCCGGCCTTGAAGGACTTCGGGCTATCCCCTGGGTATTCGGCTGGACCCAATCCCGCCAGATCATTCCGGGATGGTTCGGGGTCGGGAGCGCTCTTGAGGCCGCCCGGTTGGCGGGGCACGCTCCCGAACTCACCGCGATGTATGACGACTGGCAGTTCTTCGCGGCGTTCATCTCCAACGTTGAGATGACCCTTGCCAAAACGGACCTTGCGATCACCCGTTATTACGTTGACCGCCTCGTACCGCTGGAATTGCATCACTTCTTTGACACCATCGCAGCCGAACACGACCGAACCGTGGCCGAGATCGCCCGAATCACCAACCGCGATCTTCTTGATGACCTGCCAATTCTGAAACGCACCCTGTCCGTGCGAGATGCCTATCTGGACCCGATCAACGTTTTGCAGGTCGAACTGCTCGCCCGCTCTCGCGCCGGGCACGACGACGGTCACGACCTTGCCCGCCTACGCCGCGCTCTGCTGTTGACAGTCAACGGCGTCGCCGCCGGCCTTCGCAACACCGGCTGAACGACCCCCCAGCCCACCTGCCTTGTGTTTGGGTCGTCAAACCATCGACGACGGCACGATCACCGGCGAATGCCCCAGCCCACCTGCCTTGTGTTTGGGTTGTCAAACTAAGCGCAGACGGTGATGGTCACCGATCGACGGGATGAACGGGTTGTCAGGGTTGTCGGCGGTGTAACCGCAGATCTCCGCGGCTTCAGTCGGGGTGTGACCGCGGGAGAGTAGTGCCTGGCCGATTTCGGCGGCCAGACGCGTTCGCTCCAGTGCCAGTTCGTCGCTCAGCGGTTCTCGGGTGCGCCAACCCAGCGCGCTGAACCGCTTATAAAAGTTGGTTCGTTCTCGGGAGCCAATGATGTCCAACCGGTGTGCCTGTTCGATGAGGGCCTGCATCGACACTCCCCAAAGGCGTTTCAAGTCGTGCAACCGCCCTACCGTGAGGTTGCGAAGTTGGGGGCGAATGGTCTCTGTCGGCATCAAGAACTCCGCAGCGAACGCATTGGCGTCAGCTTCAACGTCATCGGGGACGCCTTGTCTGTGAAGGCAGAGGTGTCCAAGCTCATGGGCCAGAGTCAGCCGACGTCGGTCAGTCGGTGCTGCAACGTTCAGCATCACCACCGGATGGGCGCCGCTCCACTGTGAGAGCCCGTCGACCCGGGTTGTCTTGAAGTCCGTGTCGATGATCAGACAGCCTGCGGCTTCCATCCACCCCACAAGGTCCGGAACCGGACCGCTGGGCATTCGCCATTGCATCCGCAGGAGGCGGGCCGCAGTCCTCGGATCGTATTCAAACGGATCAAACCAGGGAATCGTCAGTTCAGTCTTCAGGTCCAGTTCATCGAACAACCTCTGGGCGTGGAGTCTGTGAAGATTCAATTGAGCTTCAAGGCGACGCCACACGGTCGGTTTAGCGGTCGCACGCCGTCGCATATGGGCCCCGACAGCGAGAGCCCCTTCCATCCGGTCGGCCCGGCGTAAGAGGTCTGGCACTACTCCGAGACTCGCAGCGATTCTCTCAAGGTCACCGTCAGTCGGCTGGCGCAGCTCGTTCTCATAGCGCGAGAGCGCGGCCTGGGTCATGCCCAAGTGGTCAGCCAATTCCGCCTGCGTCAGGCCACTAGCACGTCGCGCTGTAGCGATCGCCTCCCCCAAACTCACTTCGCGTCAGCCTCCGCCTCTCTTTCATCGTCAACCTGGAGCTCGATCCTCGGACTTTCTGGCACACGCGGACCAGTTATCGATTCAACTGAGGCGCCATCAACCGGTTCGGGCAGTTCAATCAACCAGAGCACATTGTCCAAACCATCTCGAAGCGACAGGACCGCAGGACCTATCTCGTGGGTCGTTGAGTCCCACTGGTAACCCGCCATCAGATGTATCTGGGCGAGACCGTCAAGCACCAATTGTGGCTGGGAAAGGAACTCCAATGCAGTCTGGGTGGGGTAGGTCCTGATTCGACCCCTTTGATCATGGCGTTTTACTCGGATTCGGTAGGTGTCGTCCACGACGATCTCCCGGAGGGGACCCTTGTCAACGATCACGACGTTGTCAAGATCTTGAAGGTCTGAGACGAGGTGGTGCCAGATACGGTCGTGAAACCAGTTGGCCAGACCTCGAGGGCTGGACGTCGCAACTATGTCTGGGAGTGACGTTCTGTATCTCTGGAGGTCGAGGCGGGTTCGCGGGATCGCGGATCCAAGCGCCTCAAGAACTTTCTCGCCGAGCCCATCCAGCACGGCGTCCGAATTACTGGGCGAATTCATACCGGAAAATATACCACATGCACCCGCTCGGTGCGCAACTCCCTATCGAGGGGTCATTCGCCGACGGGGGCGGGGGGGCGGTAGAACAGGGCTAGTTGGGCGATGGCGGCGGCGACACCGCCGACGGCGCTGATCAGCAGACCGGTGGTGCCGTCGAGGCTCTCGATCAATTCGAGTTCGTAGTCGAGGGAGTACTTTCCGGGGCCGGTTGTGGCTATGCCAACGGCGATGATCGCCAGCACGAAGTTGTACTCCCAGCCTTCAGCAACGATGAAGAAGCCGTTGTCGCGATGCACCGTCCACCCGGCCACGACCATCAGAGCCACAAAGGCGAGCGCAGCCAACGGAGTGAGCAGGCCCACAGCAAAGAGGAGCCCGGCGCCGACTTCGGTGGAAGCAGCGAGCAGGGCGTGGAACTTTCCCGGGCGCATCCCCATGGAGTCGAACCAGCCCGCGGTGCCTTTGATCTTGCCGCCTCTGAAGAACTTTCCGTAACCGTGCGCCGCGAGGGTCAGGCCGATGGCCACCCGGACGATTAGCGTTCCGAGGTTGAAGCCGTCGATGTCGATGAGGTAGTTCTCGGCTCCAAGCATCAATGCTGATCCCATTGCGTTCCTTTGCGTTTCGGATTGCCTTTGCTTTTCTAAGCGACAAGCGTCGGGCCGGCGCCTGATGGCTACCCGCGTCCGGCGTCAGTGTAGAAGACTCAGGCAATGACCGTCATACTCGCTGCCGCTTGTCGAACCCCGTTCACCGGAATTGACGGTGCTCTCGCCCGTTGGCATCCGGTTGACCTCAGCGCGTTGGTGATGAACGAGGTGATCCGCCGTGGTGGCGCTTCTGCTTCCTTGGTTGATGAGGTGTGGGTTGGATGTGCCGAACCGGTTGGCGCGCAGGGTGCGAACATGGCTCGAGCGGCCGTGCTCAGCGCCGGTTGGCCCCAGCGCATCAACGGAGTCGTGGTCGAGGCGGCGGAAACGAGCGGCTCGGCCGCGTTGCATGCCGCAGTCGCTGCGATCGAATCGGGTTCGATTCGCACAGCGGTTGTAGTTGGGGTGTCGGTGGCGTCGATTGTGGCGCCTGGAGCTTCAGCTCTGGGCCGCGTCTACGGACGGCCGTGGGGTGATGGCCCTGCTAGTAGAGTCGCCGAGTCCGGCGGCTTGTTACCACCCCCGCGCGCGGCCGATGCGACTGCCGCTCTGTTGGGGATTGATCGAGAGGAACAGGATCGCGCCGCGACTCGCAGTATCGAGTCCCGCCGAGTTGCGGATGCTCCGGGGGTGGTACCCGTTGTGGCCAATCCCGGCACCCGTCTCAATGCGGTTCGGGGAACGCTGATCACTAACGACGAACACCGTGACGTGCTTCAAAACCCAGATAAGTTGCCACCGCTGTTCGCTTCCGACGGCACGGTCACTGCGTATTCTCTCGCTCCGCCGGTTGACGGTGCTGCTGCGCTTCTGCTCACCGCTCCGAGTGCCATCGCTTCAGGGGAAGGGCTTGCCGAGTTGCTGGGCGTGGGGCGCGCGGCTGGTCATCCCCTCGATGGAGTCGGCGGTGTTGAGTTCGCGGTTCAACGTGCCGATTTGAATGCAGGCGATCCGCTGCTCAAGATCCACTATTGGGAGATTGCCGAGACCACCGCCGCTGGGTTCTTGTCGATCTGTCATCGACTTGGGGTTTACCCCCCTGTGACCAATTTCGATGGGGGAACACTCGGGGTTGGCGATGGTGGCGCGGCGGAGGAGATCCGATTGACCGTAGACGGGGTCTTGCTCGCCACCCCCGGCGAATCTGTCGCTGCGATCAGCGCTGGTACGACCGGTTCAGCGGCAACGCTGTGGCGTCGCCGGGCGTAGGCTGGCCTGTAGTGAACGTGTTGAATGTGATCATCGCCGTAGTAGCGGCATTCCTCATCATTCGTATTGGGTTGGCGATGCTACGGGGGCTCGCTCGGCCGGTTCCGGAGCCTCCACCAGCGGGCGAGTTGCGGAAGGTGAAGATCACTTACCGTTGCAGCATCTGTGGTACCGAGGTTCGTATGACCGTCGCTCCCGACGAGGATCCAGAACCTCCCCGGCACTGTCTTGAAGACATGGATCTGGTAGCTCCGGTCGACTAGATCGGAGGTTTTCCACAGTCTGGGGACAAATCCGTGGATAATCACACCTGTGTGATTCAGCGAACAAGGCCCGCCGACCGTCTCAAACCTCTAGAGTTGCCACATGTCTGAAAAGCCCGCAAAGCGCCGGGTGTCCGGTGGCAGGGTCACCCCCAAAGGAACCAGACCCGACGGATACACGCCCGATACGGTGTCTCACACCGGCCAAGAGAGCATGCCGCCGAGCCCCATGTGGGTTCCAGTGCTCATGTTCGGCCTGCTCGGTGCCGGTATCGCGACCATCGTCGTCAACTACGTCGGTTCGTTTTGGGACACATCCAACCCCATTCTGCTGCTGGGCCTAGGAATGATCCTGGCCGGCATCATCACCGCAACCCAATACCGCTGAACCACCGCTGAACCGAGTTTGAACGGGGGTTCAGCTCTCGAAGTTCTCCCAGTAGCGGCTCGGCATCGGTCCTTGCTGGTTCTTGTACTTTGATCGGAGTTTGTCAGAACCGTATGGATGCTCCGCGGCAGTCGTCATCTGTTGAAACGAAATCTGCCCGATCTTCATGCCGGGGTAAAGCTTGATCGGCAGGTTGGCGACGTTGCTGAGTTCCAACGTCAACTGACCATCAAACCCTGCGTCGACAAAGCCCGCCGTCGAGTGGATCAGCAAACCCAGCCGACCCAGACTCGACTTGCCCTCAAGGCGCGCCACGAGATCGTCGGGTACCGCAACCCGCTCAAGGGTGCTGCCCAACACGAACTCGCCGGGATGCAAGATGAACGACTCGTTGGAACCACCGGTCGAGCCTCAA
>CBDAPF010000003.1:0-28146 GCA_965198315.1 Candidatus Aldehydirespiratoraceae bacterium
GACCATAGCCACGGTGATCAATAGCAACCGTGTCGAAACCAGCCGCAGCGAGACGATCGCCCACATGCCCGTAACGGCCGCTGTGTTCAGCTATCCCGTGCAGCAACAGAACCGCGGCCCGCGCCGGGTCGTCAGGCTGCCAACGGCGACGCATTTGAATCAGGCCATCGCGGGTGGTTCCGTGATCAATGGTGGACGGCACAGGACCTCTCAGTGTTCAGGACTCAGGATCGCCGCGCCATGGCGGATTGCGCGGGGGATCAAATTGGACCTTGATATCCTCACCGCGAATCGCAGCAAAAGCGTGATCGGCCCACCAGTCGGGATTGACCGTCGCCTCGGGAAGAGCGTCACGGGCAAAAAATCCAACGTCAAGGCATTCAAGCGGATGCGGACGCAGCTCGCCCCCGACCGCACGGCAATGGAACACCAACGCCACCAGAGGAATACGGGTGAAGCCGCGGCGCTGCCCGTCCAGAATCGATATCGGGCGTATCACCTCACATTCGATCCCGGTCTCTTCATAGACCTCTTTCACCACGATCTCCGCCGGCGAGTAGCCGACATCGGCCCAACCCGTCGGGTAGAGCCAAACCCCGGAATCAGCCCGCTGAATCATCAGCATCTCGTTGCGCTCGTTGCCCACGACGGCGCCGATGGTGATCTTGGGAGTCACGTAACCCGCTACACCCGAACCAATACGGTCAACCCACTCCTGGACCTGTTCTTCTGGATGAAACCCGCCTTCAACATGGGAACGAATATCTGCGGCTACGGCGAGCACCTCTTGGAATCGCTCACGTTCATAGAGGTTGTCGGTGAACCCGAGACCGGTTCGCGCGGTCGCCGACAGTGCCTCTGCCCAACGCAGAAGCACCCGTTCGTTGGCTCGGCGGACACTCACGTCACAACCCTACGCGTCTGAGGCGATGGCGGTGAGAACAGCGATTTCGATCTCGCCAAGATAGTTGTCGTCGAGGATCTTCCTGCCATTGGTACCACGCACATAGAAGGAGTCGACGACATCGTCGCCCAAGGTCTGCACTTTCGCCGAATAGATGTCGAGATCCAGATCGTCGAGGGCGCTGGTGATGCGGTACAGCAGCCCGATCGAGTCCGGCCCGCGTACCTCGATGACTGTCGCATCCGACGACAGTTCGTTGTCGATAATCACCTCGGGCTCGGATGGACGAGCCGTTGTCACACGCTGGAAACGATAGGTGCGGGCTCGCTTGAGCAGCCTGGCCCGCACAGCCAGACCCCCCGCCAATGACAAGCGAACGTCGTCCTGCACGCGCTGGGGGCGCTCATCAAGACCGATGCCACCACCGACGCGCAGAACCTGCAGAGAAAGCGACCCCTCGGTGTGAAGTCGCGCTCCGAGAATCTCAACCCCGTGTAGAGCCAGCGCTCCCGCCACCCTTGAGAAGGCACCCGGCCGGTCGGGGGTTATCACTGTCAGTTCCTGGCCTTCGAGCTGCACAATTTCGGTGCCCTGTGCCAGCAACTCGTAGTGTTGCTCAGTCGGAAACTGGGAAGGGAGCATCGTTCCGCCGGTTTGCAGGAAGTGCGAGGTTCGGTTGACCAACTTCTTGACCAACTCAGCTTTCCAACCACCCCAAGCAGCCTTGCTTGTCGCAATCGAGTCTGCTTCGGTCAACGCTCCGAGCAACTCGAGAGTGCCAACCGAGTCGATCTGTTCAGCAACAAAACGGATGGTTTCCTCGGCGTCGAGATCGCGTCGCGACGCCACGTCGGGCAACAACAGATGATGACGAACAAGTATTCCCAATGTCTCGATATCGGCTGGGGGGTAACCCATGCGAGTGGCGATGCTGCGGGTCAGCCCGACCCCAACCTCGCTGTGGTCCCCGGGGTATCCCTTGCCGATGTCGTGGAACAACCCACCGAGTACCAACAAATCAGGGCGCTCCACACGATCAGCAATTGCGGCCGCCTCAGCCGCCGCTTCAAGCAGATGGCGATCAACCGTATAACGGTGATACACGTTGCGTTGCGGTCGGCTCCGGTTGGGTGCCCACTCTGGAAACAGCCGAGAGATCAGATCAACCTGGTCGAGCGCTTCGACAACCCGGATCGCTTCGTATCCCAGAAGCAGGAGATCAACAAAAATCTCGCGCGCCTCGTCGGGCCATTGGTCAGGCATAGGCGGGGTTTCAACGGCAAGTCTGTCGAGCACATCACGCTCAATGAAGGCGTCTTCAGCAGCAGCAATGTAGGCAACCCGCAGCGGCATGACCGGGTCTTGTGAGACCGGGGCATCCTCGCCGAAACGCAGCGTCTCATCGACAATTTCGATGCCATGACCGAACCCTCGCACCCTGGGGCGCCAACGGCGGCGGGTCGACCGCACATGGATGCGATGCAGAACGGCGTCCATCGTCCAGGCAACCGAACGGGCCGCTGAAGCGACCGCTGCCATCAATTCGTCGGCATCCGCGTAGCCGAGCGCCGCTGATACCTCGTCTTGGTCTTGTAGCAACAGTTGGTTGCCGGATTGTCCGCTGAGCCGCTGTAGTTCGATCCGTGCCGACAACAAGATCCGGTGTGGTTCGATCAGCTCGCTGCGTTCTGTCGCTTCCAGCAATCCTTGTTCTGCTTGATCGATCCAGTGCAGGGAGTCAACGTCGCGCAAACCTCCCCTGGCCAATTTCAGATCCGGTTCCAGCAAGAACGCAACTTCGCCGGAGGTGTCGTGGCGTTCACGGACTGACTCAACGAGTAGACCGAGCATCTTGTCGGCGTTGGAACGCCACAGATCGCGAGATTTCTTTGCCAGTTCATCCACGAGCCGGGCCTCGCCGCCGATGAGGCGAATGTCAAGCAGCGAAGTCGCCGTGTCGAGGTCATGGGCGGCCAGGTCGATTGCTTCGTCGACGGTTCGAACGGCATGCCCGAGCTTCATTCCGCTGTCCCAGATCGGGTACCAGATTCGCTCTGCTACTTCAGCCACATGGCCCGAGTCGTTATGAACAAGCAGCAGGTCAAGGTCGCTTCCTATGCTCAGCGAGCCTCGCCCGTAACCCCCCACCGCCGCCAGTGCCACCCCTCGTACTTCCTCCACGCCCTCGACGACCGACTCCAACCACGCGTCGATCTCGGCGGTGTAGGCACGAGACAGATCGGTGCCGACCAAACTTCGATCTGCGAGAAGGGCTGAGGTTGCGGGGACTGCGTTCATACTGCGTTCGGTTGTGGATTGATTCGATCACTCTACCGACGCATCGGTTGTCAGTACGGAGTTGTCAGTACGGCCAATCACGAGTTGTGTGGCCGAGTAACCGCGCCAGGGGATAAAGCTTCAGTGTCAAGGCACCCTTGATGATGACGTTGCGTGCAAACCACCCAAGTTGAAGCACCTGACGCAGGGCATTTACCACGGAGGCTGAACCAGACATGGGTTCGCGCCGATACTGGGCCAGCGACCCGGAGCGACCTTGATAGCGCCACTGGTTGCTCACGAAGGTCGATGTCAACAGAGCCAGCGTCACGCCGATTGAGCTGAACGAATCATGAATCAGCATGGTGCCACCGTCAGCGACTTGATCGCCCCAAGCGACGATGTCTTGGCGCGCCGGGCCGAAGCGGTGGGCGCCGTCGATGTAGAGAAGGTCAATGTTCCCGTCAACATCGCCGAGCGCATCGCCGGCCATCTTGCGAATGTGGGTGATGCGGTCGGCAACGCCGGCACGAGTGAGGTTGTCGGTGTAGCAGAAGTAATCGCTGTCTCCGAGGTGTTGATTCGGAGCAATTTCTTGGGGCCCGCGATCACCTCCGGCATGGGGATCAATGGACACAATCCCAACTCCAGCAGGCGCAGCACTGGCCAGAACGATCAACGAACGACCACGGAAACTTCCGATTTCGACGATCTGAGCGTCTTTTTGGAGCTTGCCGGCCCGGTCGTAGAGCCGTCGGGCTTGCTCGTCAGTCAACCAACCTTCAACATCAGCGATTTGATCTAGCACTTCAGGAAAGGTCTTACGGACAAACACCGGGAATGAGCCTACCCACATCAGCCGATACTGTTATAGGCATGACGACGATACCCACGGGCCAGCATGGCAGCGCCCACCGGGCGCGCATCGGGGCCGACGTCGGGGGCACGTTCACCGACATTGTCGTCCAAACTGTCGACGGCACACTTCACTCAACCAAGGTCCTGACCACTTACGACGCGCCTGAACAGGGGATCCTCGCCGGAATCGAGCAACTCAGTCGCGAAACAGGCATAGATCTTCGCCATGTCGATCAGATCATCCATGGAACCACGCTGGCCACCAACGCCCTCATCGAGCGACGAGGGGCCAAGACCGCATTGGTGACCACAGCCGGGTTCCGGGACGTGATCGAAACCCGCACCGAAAGCCGATTTGAGCAGTACGACCTCAACATCGTGCTGCCGGAACCTCTTATCGAGCGCAAGGATCGATACGTCATCACCGAACGACTCAACGCCCGCGGGGAGGTACTCGTAGACTTCGACGACGCCGGTGCAAGATCGTTGATCGAGCATCTCGGCGCAGAGGGTTACGAGTCTGTGGCAGTCGGTTTCTTGCACAGCTACCGAAACGGCGTCCACGAACGGGGATTTCGTAGCCTGTTGAAAGAGGCTCTCAGCGATGTTTCGGTCTCCATCAGCAGCGAAGTCTCCCCGCAGATGCGTGAATACGAACGCTTCAACACGGTGTGTGCCAACGCTTACGTGCGACCTCTGATGGCGTCATATTTGCTCCGGCTGCGGGACCAGTTGGGCGCGATCGGTGTCGGCTGTCCGCTGTATCTGATCCATTCCGGTGGTGGCCTCATGAGCGTGGAGAGCGCTGCCGAGTTCCCGGTGCGGTTGATCGAGTCAGGCCCCGCTGGTGGCGCTATCTTCGCCGCTGATCTTGCCGCCCGCTACGGACGAGACCGGGTTCTCTCCTACGACATGGGTGGGACGACCGCCAAAATCTCCCTGATAGAGGACTTCACTCCCCGTACCGCCAAAGTTTTTGAGGTTGACCGCCGCTCCCGTTTCAAGAAGGGCAGCGGCATGCCCATCTCAATCCCGGTCATCGAGATGATCGAGATCGGTGCCGGCGGCGGTTCGATCGCTCGGGTTGACTCCCTTGGTCAGATTCGTGTCGGCCCCCACAGCTCCGGCAGCGAACCTGGACCTGCTGCTTATGATCGCGGCGGAACCGATCCCACCGTCACCGACGCCAATCTTGCGCTCGGGCGCCTGCACGCCGATACCTTCGGGGCGGTCGATATCGACCTCCAACCCGAGTTGGCGCTGGAAGCCATCGCCGCGGCCGTGGGTGATCCGCTGGGACTCGACGCCGGCACCGCCGCGGTCGGTATCTCCGAGGTGGTTGACGAGAACATGACAAACGCCGCTCGGGTCCATGCGGTGGAGGGAGGCCGCGACCTCGCCGGGTTCACGATGATCGCTTTCGGCGGCGGAGCGCCGCTTCATGCTTCTCGACTGATCGACAAACTAGGCCTTGATGAACTGATCGTTCCCAGTGGCGCCGGTGTCGGATCTGCCATTGGGTTTCTCCGCGCTCCCTTCGCCTACGAGGCGATTCGCAGCTTCTACACGACCACCGACGACTTCGACTACGTCGGAGCCAACGCAGTGCTCACCGAGTTGACAACCGAAGCCGAGTCGTTTGTGCGAATCGGCACCACGACCGATTCGTCCGGCGAAACAGAAACCATCGTCGAACGCCAGGTGTCGATGCGTTATGCGGGGCAGGGCTGGGAGATCCCGGTCCGCCTTGACGACGGTGAGTTCGACGAGTTCGCCGCCGAATTGTTGGCCGCCAAGTTCACCAAGGCGTACCTGGAGTTCTTTGGACGAGCCATCGACGATTTGACTATCGAAGCGGTCAGTTGGGCAGTTCGGGTGTCGTCGCTCACCGAGCCGCCACCGCTGGTCGAGATCGTCGCTCACGGAAACCCTGCTGTGGCTGGGATCATTCGGGAGATGTACGACCCTGCGCTGAACAAGCGAGTCGCCGCGGGAGTGTTTGAACGCACGCAACTCAACCCAGGTGATCTGGTGGCCGGCCCAGCGCTGATCGTCGAGTCCCAGACCACTACCGTGCTCGGCTCTCATCACCATTGCGTGGTCCAGCCCGATGAGTCACTGCGCATCAGCCGAGCCGGAGAAACACCATGAGCACCGCGGACTTGCGCAACCAGGTGATGTGGAACCGATTGATTTCGGTCGTTGAAGAACAGGCGCTGACTCTGGTTCGCACCGCCTTCAGCACATCCGTTCGCGAGGCAGGCGATCTCTCCGCAGGGGTTTTCGACACAAGAGGGCGAATGATCGCTCAGGCTGTAACCGGCACGCCCGGACATGTCAACACGATGGCGGCGGCACTCGGCCATTTCATCAACGACATCGGTCCCGAGCGCATCTTCGAGGGGGATGTGTACATCACCAACGATCCCTGGAAAGGCACCGGACACCTTCACGACATCACCGTCGCCACACCAGTTTTCTACAACAACTCCCACGTGGGGTTCTTCGCCTCGACTGCGCATGTGGTCGATATCGGTGGTCGCGGTTACGGCCCTGAAGCCAGAGAGGTCTACGAAGAGGGGATCCGCATCCCCATCCTGAAATGGGTGGAGCGTGGGAACCTCAATCGGGATCTTGTCACCGTCGTTGCCCAGAACGTGCGCGAGTCGGATCAGGTGGTGGGCGACATCTTCGGGCTGGCAGCCTGCAACGAAACTGGCAGACGGCGTCTTTGCGCCATGTTCGACGAGTTCGGTCTCAGCGATCTGGAGGGTCTCGCCGAGTTCGTGTTCGATCGCACTCGAAAAGCCACGATGGCGGCGCTCAAATCGGTCCCTGAAGGCGTCTACACGAACCAGATGACCGTCGACGGATACGATCACACACTCACCCTGTGCGTCTCCGTCACAGTTGCCGCCAACGGCATGCACGCCGACTTCACCGGTACCTCACCGCTCAGCAAGTTCGGCGTCAATGTGCCCCTCACCTACGCCCAGGCGTATTTCACCTACGGGATGCTCGTGGCGCTGGCCCCCGAGCTTCCCAACAACTTCGCCTCTCTTGAACCCTTCACGGTCAGCGCACCACCAGGGGTGATCCTCAACGCACGACATCCTGATCCGGTGGCGGTCCGGCATGTGATCGGCCACTTTGTAACCGACCTGTGCCTCGGTGCGGTCGCCGCGGCGCTTCCTGACCGCATACCGGCCGAAGGTTCGGGGGCGCTGTGGAACTTTCAGGCCAGCGCCCGATCCGCGAGCGTCGATGATCCCAAACCGCCTGTCGAGTTGTTGATGTTCAACAGCGGCGGAACCGGAGCTCGTCCCAGCCTCGACGGACTCACCGCGACTGCTTTCCCGTCGGGTGTGCGCACGATGTCGGTCGAAGCGACCGAGCAGGTCGGGCCGATCATCATCTGGCGTAAGGAGATTCGCAACGACAGCGGCGGCGCCGGTCGACAACGCGGCGGTCTGGGCCAGATCATCGAAGTCGGACCGACCGATGGCTACCTCTTCGAGTTCTCGGCGATGTTCGACCGGGTCGCCAACCCCGCACGGGGCCGTCACGGCGGCAGCGACGGCGCCGCCGGCGCGGTTTACCTCGACGATGGCAGCCCATTCCCAACCAAGGGCAAAGAGACCGTTCCCGCGGACCGTCGTCTGATCCTTGAACTCCCCGGCGGCGGCGGTTTCGGCAACCCCGCCGACCGAGACCCCGCAGCTGTCGCAAACGACCAGCTCCAGGGCTATGTGAGCGCGTGATTCAGCGAGTCCGTTCGACAATTTCGCTGGCCGGTCCGACCAGTCCGGTGTAGAACGGTCCAAACTCGGCGTAGACGGCCGAGGCGGTGTCGTAACGCATGGTGTACACGGTGTCTTTGAGATCATCAAGGTTGGTCCCGAAGAGGGTGACCCCCCATTCCCAATCGTCGAGTCCGGTCGATGCGGTGATCAACTGAACGATGCGACCCGCGAACTTGCGTCCCGATGTGCCGTGCTCATACATGAGTTCCTTGCGCTCATCAAACGGCAAGCGATACCAGTTCTGGTTCTCTTCGCGCCGTTTCGTCATCGGGTAGAAGCACCAGGCCGACTTTCCTGGCGGCGGCAACTCTGGATAGAGACGCATGTTTTTCATGTCTTCGCCGAGTCCCAAGGCGTATTCGGAGAGTTCGGTGATCGACACGAAGCTGTCCACCACTTCAAGGCCGGCGTTCACAAGGGCGGTCTGCAGGTCACGCAGCGGCCAACCTTGGCGATGAAGCGCCATGAAGCAAAGTTCAGCCTTGTGACCGAGAACAGCCACGGTCACCACCTGAACCCCCGCCGCTTGAGCAGCCTCGACGGAAGCCACGATTGCGCCGGTGTCAGCCGCAGCGGTGCGTTTGGCGAACAGATGAACGACAGTAAGTCCCTCTGCTGTGGTCACAGGATCAAGCATGTTCCCAATGCTACGGGGCCTCTGTGCTTTGGGCTCAGTCCGTCGCTCTGGGGACTGTCCGATGCCCGATCAGGGGTCGACATAGACGGTGAGTGATCCGCCTCGGGCGAAGCCTGCGAGCTGCATACCGGCCCGCTCGGCGGTGGCAACGGCCAGAGCTGTCGGAGCGCTCACCGCAACCAAGGCTCGAAAGCCCGCAGCCCAAGCTTTGTGGACCAGCTCGAAACTGGCTCTGCCGCTCACCACCACGGCTGAGCCTCGGGCTGGTAGCTGCCCGTCAAACAGCAAGCGGCCGACCATCTTGTCGACGGCATTGTGTCGCCCGACATCCTCACGGGTAGTGGTGACGGTCCCATCTGGGTTGACCACCCCAGCCGCGTGAACTGCTCCCGTCTGGGTGAACAGGACCTGCTCTTTGAGCATTTGGTCGGGAGCGTCTGCCAGAACCTGCCAATCGAGAGCGGACCCTGTAACCCGGTCGAGCTTGCCGGCGAGTTCATCGATCTCGTCGGTGCCGCAGAACCCGCATGATGAGGTTGTGGCCGTGAGTCGTGGCGTGGGGACGGGGGCTTTGCCTCCCGTGGAGACACTCACCACATTGAATTCTGTGGCCACCGCAGAGTCTGTTTCGCAGTACTTGACGGTCAATACCGGATTTCCGTCGAGCAACCCCTCGGTGTGGCAGAATCCAGCTGCCAACTCAAAATCGTGACCTGGTGTGCGCATGGTTGTGGCCACACGAACACCGTCGAGTTCAATTGCCATCGGTTCTTCGGTCGCCAACTCCGCGTTCGACCGCCCGCTGATCGACTGTGTAGGTGACCACGGCTTGACAAGCCGATGTTGACTACGCGAGCGACTCACGAGTCCACACTACCGCTCAGTCTTGCACCCGCTCAGGGCGAACCGGGCAGACGCAGATCCCATGCGCCTCGGCGATCATCGACACGCGACAGTTCTGCTCGCAGATGGTGCGTGAGTGGCTGCCCCATAGCAGCCATCCACATCTCTGAGATCAGTGTGTCACCGGAAACTTCAAGCCGACGACGAACTTCTGTGATCGGTTTAGCGGTGCGCGTCCCCTCCACTCGTTCTGTGCGTAGATCGACTACCAGAGAACTCCCGGTTTCAGCGACGTTGCCGGTATGGATCTCCACCACTCCCGTCGGTTGCGTGAGCACTAGTTCCATGCCCGAACGAGGTTGTGGTCGGAGAAAGCCGACCTCGGAGTGCAGAGGTGCGTCGCTGAGCGGGTCGCGGGTGCGTTGCGTCATGGCCAAAAACGGTTTCCCGATATGGGAGAACTCGAGGTCTTCGAGATACGAGAAGTCGGGGACGGTCGGATAATGACCGTCGCCTGTACCTCGCCAAACGCCGACCAAGGGGGCCAGCGCCTCGCAAACCGAATGCAGTTCAGCCCCGCTCATCGACTACAACTTCTCCCGCGTGAGCGGATTTAGAAATCCATGTCAGGCATAGCGGGGCCGGCTGAATCTTCGGGGGCATCGGCAATGACAGCCTCTGTGGTGAGGAACAACGCGGCGATCGATGCCGCGTTCTGCAACGCCGAACGAGTCACTTTGGCCGCATCAATGATGCCCGCGCCGATCAGGTCGACGTATTCGCCGGTGGCCGCGTCGAGGCCGGTGGAGCCCTCAAGGTTACGCACCTTCTCCACAACGACTCCACCTTCCATCCCCGCGTTGACCGCAATCTGGTAGAGCGGACTTTCGAGGGCCTTGGCCACGATCCGGGCACCTACCTGCTCATCAGTGTCGGCGATGTCGCCAATGGCATCACGCACTGCGGCCTGGGCACGAATCAACGTGGTCCCACCGCCGGCGACCACACCTTCTTCGATGGCAGCCTTGGTGGTTGACACTGCGTCTTCAATGCGGTGCTTCTTTTCTTTGAGCTCAACCTCTGTGGCAGCACCGACCTTGAGCACCGCTACCCCACCGGAGAGCTTGGCACGCCGTTCCTGGAGTTTCTCACGGTCGTAGTCTGAGTCGGTGTTTTCGATCTCAGCCTGGATCTGGTTGATTCGACCTGCCACATCGGCGGTATCACCGGCGCCTTCGATGACCGTTGTCTCGTCCTTGGTGACCACGATCTTGCGGGCCTCGCCGAGCATCTCAAGGGTTACGCCTTCCAGCTTGAGGCCGACTTCCTCAGAGACAACCTGACCACCGGTGAGGATGGCGATGTCTTGGAGCATGGCCTTGCGGCGTTCACCGAAACCCGGGGCTTTGACCGAGACCGAAGTGAAGGTCCCGCGGATCTTGTTGACCACGAGCGTGGCGAGCGCCTCACCTTCAACGTCTTCGGCGATGATCAGCAGCGGTCGGCTCGACTGCATCACCTTTTCGAGCACAGGTACGAGATCACGCACAGCGGAGATCTTCGAGCCGACAAGGAGGATGTAAGGGTTGTCGAGCACGGCTTCCATGCGCTCGGTGTCGGTGACGCTGTAGGGGGAGATATAGCCCTTGTCGAAGCGCATACCTTCAACGAAGTCGAGATCAAGACCAAAAGTCTGGCCCTCTTCAACAGTGATGACACCGTCTTTGCCGACGCTGTCGATGGCATCGGCGATCGTTGAGCCGATCTCTGGATCTGCCGAGGAGATGGCGGCAACGTTGGCGATCTGTTCCTTGTCGTCTGATACGTCGTGGGCGTTGTCGGCGATGGCAGCAACGGCGACTTCGACAGCCTGCTCAATACCACGCTTCAGCGACATTGGGTTGGCGCCTGCGGCAACATTGCGCAGACCTTCACGTACCATCGACCAAGCCAGGACGGTGGCTGTGGTGGTGCCGTCGCCCGCTACGTCATCGGTCTTTTTGGCCACCTCTTTGACCAACTCGGCCCCGATGCGTTCGTGGGGGTCTTCGAGTTCGATTTCTTTGGCGATGGAAACACCATCGTTGGTGATGGTGGGAGCGCCCCACTTCTTTTCGAGCACCACGTTGCGGCCCTTGGGGCCGAGGGTTACTCGAACAGCATCGGCGAGTTGGTTCATCCCCGCTTCGAGGCCACGTCGTGCTTGTTCATCGAATTGAATGGTCTTCGCCACAATTCCTCCAGATTCGTCGCTGGCAGATACATGATCGCTGGCACTCTCGTGCCGCGAGTGCTAATTCAATCTGGGGGACACCAAAATCGCAACTACCGAGACAGCGAATTATCCACCTGCGACTGCAGGCACAATGCTCAACGTTTCTCCCGCAGCCACCTCGGTGGAGAGCCCATTGAGAAACCGTACGTCGTCATCGCTGACGAAAAGGTTCACAAAGCGACGCAACTCACCGGCATCGTCGAGAATGCGCTCCTTGAACCCTGGATGTGAGTGTTCAAGATTGTTGATCACGGCCGCTACCGTGCCACCTTCAACCGCGACTTCGGATTCGCCTGCAGTTAGGGCTCGCAGCGTGGCTGGGACTCGAATAATGACGCTCATGGTGGTGTCTATTCCTTGCTACTCGGCGTATCTCGACGCCCTAGACCAATTCCCGACCGATGCTATCGGGAATTGATTCTGATCGCGCGTTCGGCCAGTTTGAGACGACCGTGAAGTACGCTAAGGACATGAGCAAATCAAGTAAGGCGAGCGGATTGCCCTTTCCTGCGGTTGTCGTGATCGCTGCGCTGGCTGTTTTCGGCGTGATCACCATTATTCAATGGTTGGTGGGCTCGCTTGCAGGGATACTCAAATTCAGTCTGTTCGTGTTGATCGTGGTTGCCATCGCCGGATGGGTCGTCAGCATCAAAGGCAAGCGCTGAGCCAATCACGGGTTGCCGATTCGACACACGCGAGCGTGTCGCTGCGGGCACGTTCTTGATATTTCTCCGTCAAATCCACGGTCGGGATCAAGCCGGCGACGTCGAGCGTCGCCCTTCCCACGATGGCCACCACCGGCACACCGGCATGTCGGGCCAGTTCCGCCACGCCTCCCACGACCTTTCCTTCGAAAGACGTGGCGTCTAAGCAGCCCTCTCCCGTGACTACCAGATCAGCCTCTTCTATCTGGTCATAGAGACTCACCGAATCAGCGATCAACTCGAACCCATCGCACAGGTTTGCACCAACAGCGAACAACCCTCCCCCAAGACCACCGGCTGCACCACTTCTGGGCACATCGGTCACTTCCACGCCATGTTCGGCGCTATAAACCTGCGCCAACCGGACGAGCCGACCCCGCAGTAACGCAACTTGCGCCGCAGATGCCCCCTTCTGTGGGCCGAACACTGCCGCCGAGTCGATGAACTTTGTTCGCACATCGGCCGCGACCTCGATGTCGACACCGCGATAGCGAGCCAAGGGCGCCATTGCCCGTAGCGCTCCCATACCGCCGTCTGTGGTGGCCGATCCTCCGAGGCCGACAATGATCTTGGTCGCGCCGCAGTCCGCCGCGGCTGCGATCAACTCTCCGGTCCCAGCGGTCGTCGCCTCCATCGCATCGTTCAACTCTCCGCCCCCTACCAGATTCAATCCCGACGCCCGAGCCATCTCGATCACCGCCAGCTTTCCGTTCAGATGCCACTCGGCTTGCACCGATGAGCCGTCGGGTCCTGTGACCGCGGTCGTCCGGTTCGCCCCACCGAATGCTTCCAAGGTGCCCTCGCCTCCATCGGCCATGGGCCGAATCACGCATTCCCAGCCGAACTTGGACACCGCTGCGGCCACAGCCTCCGCTACCTCAACGGCAGTCGCTGTTCCTCGGAACTTGTCGGGGCAGGCCAAAACACGCACAGCCCAGTTTGGCCCATCGTCTCAGAGCGCGCCCTGTTACCTGGAGCAGGGGTTCTACCAGGGCCAGGCGAGTGGTGTTATTTGGTCAGCCGAGGACCGCGTCCGCACCGAGCACAACATAGATGTGGTAGTCGGTGGCGGCTTCTCGGTAGGTCTCACTCACCAAGGTGAGCGGATCAGCAGGTGCCCTTTCGATGACGGAGGGTGCTCCGTTCAGGGCAACCGCTACCAGTGCGGCCTCGTCTTCGTATCCAGGTGTGTAATAGACCCGGCTGAACTCTTTGTCGCTGGTATCAGCGTTGGCAGCGATCGACACGTACCCAGCGGTCGTCAAGTGACCCGAACGCGCTCCCGCCAAGCCCGTCTCGCCACGGCCGTTGAGGACTGCGACCTTCACCGAGTTCGGGGGATCAATGACGATCGGGGCGAGTGTGGTCGTGGTTGAAGTCGTTACCCCGTTGTCGCCTTCGTCGGGGTCATCACTCGAGGTGGTCGGCGGGGTTTCTTCCTCCTCCATGTCGTCGGCAGTCTCTTCGGATTCGTCGTCCGCGGTGGTGATGGGATCGCCACCATCGAATCCCTGCCATAACAAAAGCACACCGATGACGATCGCAATGACGATCAATACGCCGCCTCTCGCGGCGGCTGTCGCCGTCGACTTGGTGAACGAGTTGTCAGATGCGGCGTAACGCCCAGGTGCTGTCATCGGCTGTGCTCCTCGTAGGTGAGTCCCAAGTATGCCTTAGCTTGACAGATCACGGCGCGCAATGGGAACCGCAGACAAAATATTCGGCGCTGATCGGCCCAAACAGCCTTACGCTGAGGCAACGCCCGAGTAGCTCAGTTGGTAGAGCAGCTGTCTTGTAAACAGCAGGTCGCAGGTTCAACTCCTGTCTCGGGCTCCAGAACGATGGTGCAGGTACCACGGTTGGGTACCAAAGTAGTCTTCGTTAGATGTACCGAAGGCCGACTCTTAGCGTCCTTCAAACCTACCACGACTGGGCATACTGATCTGAGTCCTTCCAACCGGATCTGACTCCGCCGAACGGCGGCGCTGGAACCGGGTCCCGTTCGCGATCCTTGGTCAAGACTCGTGCCAAACTCAGGCCTTATGACCACAATTGATCGCGACCACTTCTTGGCGCCGAACGCACATCTCGGCCAATGGTGGTTGCCACGAAGCGAAGACTCGGCCGAGACCA
This sequence comes from Candidatus Aldehydirespiratoraceae bacterium, assembly GCA_965198315.1. Lineage (GTDB taxonomy): Bacteria > Actinomycetota > Acidimicrobiia > Acidimicrobiales > Aldehydirespiratoraceae > VXYK01. The sequence goes on from CBDAPF010000003.1 coordinate 14,435, forward strand.
ACCAGCCTTCCGGCGCACCGTGAAACGGGAATCTTGTCATCGTCCCAAGCGGGACATTGGGAACTACTTGTTTCGAGCACCCGCCGGCCAGGAGATGAGACGATCGACCCACCGTGGACAGGTCCGTTGATCCGGCGCGAAACCATCTGGGGCAAGACGAATGGCGGCTGCGTGAGCCTGTTCGACGGAGCATGTCTACGGCCTAGGTCTCAGATCACGAGCAATACAGAGTCCACTTGGATGGGAAACTGGTCGGTTGAGTCGAGAAGTGTCTGGGTCCGGCCGGAGGACCGAGCACGGCACATTGAGATCGAGTTGGATACTGGCGCGGCATGGTGCGAACAAACCAGCGGCACCCATATTGATCTAACGGACAATTGGGATCCTCAAGAAGGCATGTTCGATATGCCCGACCCGTTAGTTCTCATAGCGAGAGTCGGAAACGCGGAGGTCCAGCTTCGGCGCGAATGCTTGCCGACCCCTGCGCCGAACTCGTTCGAGGTCCGCCTCCGCACCTACTTTAGGGTCGAGGACGATCTGTCGTATCGCGAGATTAAGGAAACTTGGGTGCGGCCCCTTTATGAACTCCTCAGCTTCTGTTGTGCGACGAACGCCAAAATCGTGAGAGTCCGAGCGCCAGATTTGCAAAGCGGCCAGCACGTCGACGTGTGCTACCCACAGCCGCTGGCACGCGCCGGAGACCAATCCAAAGAAAGAACTACAGAGGAGCGCGTTCAGTTTGCAGGTCTCGCAGAACTGGTCGCGACGGGTACCGACTTCGAGACACTGCTCGGAAACTATCTTGGCCTGCAATCCAAAGGCTTCGGTCCAGTAATCACATCGCTGGTCGAATCGCAGACCGCACTACTCGATCAAAGTATCGGCGCTCGCTTCTTGAGCGCAATCAGGTCACTCGAGGCATACGAGAAGATGCATCAACCCAATCAAAAGAGCGTCAACGTGAAGGCGACCACCAAGAAATTCCTTGACAACAGCGGTCAGATCGGAGAGGACATCAAGCGACTGTGCAGCATCCACGGATTACGTAGCTTCGCGAATGCGATCCCGGCACTACGGACCGAGTTCGCCGCGCACGGCCGCTCCCATGACGCTGGCAAATTTCCCACAGAAGCAGAGAACCTAATGCTTGAGTGGCACCTGGAAGCTCTCCAATGGCTTCTGCGGTGGCGGTACGTCCAGGAATTCGGGATTAGCACAAAGAACGCTGAATCCCTGGTCACGGAGTCGATCGGCTACAAGGGCATGATCCAGGCCCTTACGCAGTCCGATACGGTCGCTGGATCGTAACTTTCGGTGACAACGCCCTGTAACGAAGACATCCCACGAAGGACGACGAACACGCTGATGCAGTCGGTGACTAGTCTCTGACGTGGGAGGCTCTGATTGTGCCGAGAGTGCGTCGGTTACGCTGGCGTGTATGCCCCCCAAAGAATCCCCCTCAGCGCGAACGACTGTCTATCGACTTCAGAATCTGCCGAACTTGGAAGCAGCGATTCGAGGAAAATACCTGACAGACGAACGGTTCACGGCCACACCGACAATCGTCGGCGGACGCGAAGCCCTGCTCGTTGCTGGCACCATGCATCGAGACCAGGCTGCGTGGGCGGCGCGACTCGCCACAATCGCGAACCAGCCAGTTGAGGTAGGTAACACCACCGCAGCGGCTGTGCTTCTGGTACGGGATGCTGAGGACACGGCCTTCGCCATGACATACGGCATGGGCTTCCAACTGCTTGAGCCCGCCACCATGGACCCAGGGTTCGGGATGAGAGTCGCAATCCGTACCGCATCACCAGATGCGATTCAATCGTTAACGCGAACAGAATTGGACTATCGCTCACGTACCGACCGGTCGTCCATTCCCGCCGGAGAGTCACTCCGTGGTTTCGGGATGGGTGATTTTGGTGAGGTGATCACACGAATATGTGGCACAGCGAGGTTGTCAGGGTTGGCTGTCGGCAAAAAGGACATCCGGGTGAGGGCAGCCGACGCGCTAAGTGTGCCACTGGGGAAGAAACCTTCGACTCTCATTGCTGACCTCGAAGCCATCTCGACGGCGTTAAGGCGCACAGCGAATCCTGAGCTCCAAGCCCTTGAGCAACTCGTTCGCGTCAAGAGGCCCGATCTAATCGAGGAGCTCGAGACAAATCTCCGCTCAGCTCTAAATGGCAATGACTCAGCGCGCCTAGCTCTCGGATGGCCACACGAGAGAATCGATGATAACGGGACGCCCGTCTCATACAAGCTGACCGGAACCGGGAATCGGAGCACAGGCGTCAACGACGACCTACCAACACTAGCCATTCTCGTCAACGCCCTACGGTCCAAGAGTCCACACGATCCACTAGCAGCCGCTAACAGTGTCAAAGTTCAGCTCTTTCGTGATGCTGATGGAGAGGACCCCGTCAGCCAGGCAATCCCCGCTAAGTATTGGCTCTTCTACGAGGCGACGCTGAAAGGCACTCGCTATTGCCTTTTTGACTCGCGCTGGTATGCGATGGACACCGCCTACGCACAACGGCTCCAGGACCATGTTGAGAAGATCTTCGATCGAGCGGCACCCGTAGAGATGCCTGATTGGAACATAGACGAACACCGAGACGAGAGTGAATATAACGAGATGGCAGCATCTGAGGTCGGAGGACTCATGCTGGACCGCAAACTTCTCCAGACCAAGCAACATCCCCGTGGTTTTGAGGCTTGCGACATCATCACCCCAAATGGCGACTTCATCCACGTCAAACACACTCCGAAGTCCTCCGCTGCCAGTCACCTCGTCGCCCAGGCACTTGTGGCAACAAACGCACTGCAGCATGACGACGAAGCGCGAAAGGAACTCCAAGAAATAGTCATCAAAGCAGGCGGCAGCAAAGAACTGATCCCAACGAGACCCACATCAATCGTTCTGGGGATCGCGCGCGACAAATCCGTTACCCCGAGTGACCTATTCAGCTTCACCCAAGTCACAGTCACTCGACTCGACACGGCGCTCGCAACAGCTGGAATCACTTTGACTATCGCGCCAATCTGCGTTTATCTGGCCCTCAAATCCATTCGTCCCTTGATGCCTGACTCAACGCCAGAACTTCACGCGGGGATTTGTCACAGCCTCTTGCACAAGATTCCGGACAGTCCCTTCGGCCACTTCCGCTCCAAGTGAATGCGGAGTGGTCGTCGCGTCACGCGAGAACCGTACGATAACGGGGATAAAAGGATCAACTTATGTCAGACGCCGATCGCACCGAAGTGCCGACCCCATGGCTCATTAGGGCCGGAAGGAGAGGGGAAGACGAGGACTTTGTCCTCAGGAGCGGTTTAGCGTTCGGTGGATGGGACGGTCTTCCTGACCTGACCGGGGTCTCAAGCAAAGAAAAGATGAAGGGCATAGTTCGTCAGTTGTTCCCGATCAAATCCAAAATGAGCGTGGCCAACTACTCAGGTCAATACTGGGCGTTGCGGGCCCGTGTGCGCGTCGGCGACCTCGTTGTGCTGCCTCGCAAGAAGACAGGTCAGATAGCAATCGGAGTCGTGACACGGGAGTATTGGTATCGGAACGATCCGGACCCGAGCAGGCGTCACTTCATCTCGGTGGACTGGAAGACCACCGACGTGCCCTGGGAGGCCGCCCACGAGGATCTTCGGAACTCACTGAGTTCGCCTCGGGCCATTTGTGCGATCAGGTGTGATGACGGCGCACAACGATTACACGAGCTGATGACGACAGGCCGAGATCCGAGCACACCGAATCGTTCTGCGGCTAAACCCCGGAACGATCGCATGACACCGTCAGAGCTTCACGATCAATTCCTGGCTGCCTTGAGAGACCTAGTTGTCGAGCATTCCGACCTTGGGGTCAAACCTCTGGAACTCAAGATGGAGGGTTCACTCCCCTTACGGGCTCGCGTGTACATGTACAACGCGACACGTCCACCTGGAGGGCGTCCTGTTGGTGAGTACAAGATCCAGCTCATTGTTCCGAATCACCCTCGAGGAGAGCGAGGCAACTTCGACCTGTCGGGCCGACGGACAGTGCTCCTCGTCGGCTACTCAGCGGAAGACGCCGTGTTTGTTCTCTGGGATGCTGGCGCCTACCGAGACTTTGCCTATTCTCGAAACGTGCAGGTCACGTCTGAGACGATCCTGGCCGCCTTCGCCAAGGGGATCGGGCTGCAAGAACGAAGGTTGCGACCGGGAGGGGGGATGATGGTGAGCGAGACAGTCGTGACAGCAACCGCTGAGTATCTCGCTGAGGCGATTGGAATGCGAGTCGCTCTGTCCCGCAAACGCCTCCTGGGCGCACTGAACTGAGATGAGAAACCTGCGTGATGTCGAGTTGAAGCTCTCATACCACAAGGGCGAGAACGACATCGCGACCGATTTCTACCTACCGTGCATGAGCCGTTCCGACCGCTACGACCGAGCAGTCGGGTTCTTCAGCAGCAGTGTGTTCCTGCTCGCGTGGCCGAGTCTGCGGGAATTCGCCGCGACCGGCGGTCGGATGCGGATCGTCTGTTCGCCTGCTCTCTCGAGTGACGACATTGACGCATTGAACGTCGGCTACAGCCCCTCTGGAGCAGAGCAATTCTCGACTAACGCTCGCGAGGAACTTCATCGACTCCTAGCCTCGCCGGTACTTCAGAAACCGACGAAGGTTCTCGCGAGCCTCGTCGCGGCTGGCGTTATCGATCTGCGGATCGCCTGGATTGAGCCGCAGACCACCGGACGCAGCCGAAGGATCTTCCACGACAAGGTCGGAATCTTCTCTGACGTCAACGAGCAGCAGGTCGTGTTCAAGGGATCTATGAACGAAACCTGGCTCGGACTCGCAGCAGACGGAAACCTTGAGTCGATCGATGTCTTCGCGTCCTGGAGGAACGAGGAGAATGAGCGGCGCGTCGCTGATGAAGTCAAATACTTCGACAACCTTTGGCACGATCAGCAGCCCGGTGTGGTCGTAACCCCATTCCCCGAGGTAGTCCAGCAGGATCTGCTGGACATCGCTGAAGAGAAGCGCTGGGAAGACTACGTCGACGAGATCTGTCAGGAAATGGAGGCGACCGCCAAAGTCTCCGCAGATCACAGGCTGGGCAACCGGGTTCCTCGCCCTCACCAGATTGCGGCACTCGAGGCCTGGGAACAGCGTGGCCGACGAGGCATCCTCGAGCACGCCACTGGTAGCGGCAAGACCTTCACGGCGCTGTGCGCGATCCATGAGAGCCTGGGACGCGGCGAAGTGCCACTAGTGCTCGTGCCAAGCGAACTCCTGCTGAGTCAATGGCAGGAGGAAATCACGCGCACGTTGGATCTCCAGCCCCTGATTTGCGGCGGTGGATTCCGGGCGTGGGAAAGGCAGCGACGGCTGCCGCTGTGGACCCGCGACGGCAGCCCGGACGAACCTCGAATAGTGCTTGCGACCATGCAGACCGCTAGCTCGGAGAAGTTCAGACAGCTCCTCCGCGATGGACCTCATCTGTTCGTTGTCGCCGACGAGGTACACCGCGCGGGAAGCCAGACACACCGGAATCTCCTTAGTATCTCTTCAGGTCCGCGGTTGGGGCTCAGCGCTACTCCTCGGCGTGCTGGCGACCCAGTCGGAACAGCCGCACTGATGGATTACTTCGAAGGTATTGTGGCGCCTCCATTCACAATCCAGGATGCGATCGCGGCCGGCAATCTCACGCCCTATTCGTACCGCCCCCACCGGGTCTCGCTTGACACCGGTGAGCAAGATGAGTGGGATCGATTCACCGCCGAGATCGGGAGGCAGCTCGCGATTCGTGGCGAGGAGAAGGCGGTCCCGATCGATGAGGCCATCAAACGTTTACTCATCCAGCGTGCGCGCGTCGCCAAGAAGGCCGCCGCTAAGAGCCCTCTCGCGGCGGAGGTCGTATCGCGGTATTTCGAGCAAGGGCAGCGCTGGCTTGTCTATTGCGAGGACCGAGAACAGCTTCGCAGCGTCCGGGGGGCTATCGAAGAGACGGGGATACCGGAGGTCTACGAATACCACTCCGCGATGGAAGGCGATCCGGAGTCAACGCTCCGAGTCTTCGAGCAATCTGGTGGAGTAGTGATCGCCATTCGCTGCCTCGATGAAGGTGTGGACATTCCGGCCACAACCCACGCCCTCATTCTCGCATCCTCGCGTAACCCGAGGGAGTTCATTCAACGGCGCGGTCGTGTTCTGCGGACCGTACCCGGGAAGTCGATTGCGCACATCCACGACGCCATCGTCCTTCCCTCACGCCTAGATCACGAGGCATCAACAGGTTCGATGGTGAAGGGTGAACTGGTACGAGCAATCGAGTTCGGCCAGCACGCCGTCAACCCTGACGGGGTAGTCGAACTACAGACGATCGCTGTTGACTATGGTCTTGACCGACAGGCTCTAATTGAGGAGGGATTCGAACTTGACGAAGACGAATGAGCAGTTCGAGTCGCTGGTGGAGACCCTCCTGTCAGTTCGCGACTCCCTAAAACCCGACATACCGGAATCCCTTCTTCGCGAGATTGTCTCGGCGCATGTGGAGGAACCGAACAACACGACAGTCCATCGGCGAGTCCAGCAAGCGATCGAGCACAGAATGGACGAGGTCGATGCTTCGGATTGATCGAGTCGAACTCGAAGACTTCGGACCATTCAAAGGCCGCCAAGAAATCAACTTGCCCAAGACCTCAGGGGTGGCCGTGGTCTACGGCGAAAACATGCGGGGCAAGACCGTACTCCTAAACGCCATTCGCTTCGCGCTCTTCGGCAAGGTGCTCGGTCGAGCCCGCCGCGAGGGCTCGCTCCACACCATCGGCAACTGGGAGCAAACCGCCGCGGGCCGGTACGGATTCGAGGTGGTCCTGCAGTTTCAAGAGGACGGAAGCCAGTACAGACTCACGCGATCTTGCCGGCCACGCTCCGGAGTCGAACCAACGCAAGACAGCGACTACAACGTCGAACACTTCCTTCAGCGTGATGGGGAGATGCTCGGCCCTGGGCAGGCCACTGCTGAAATCGAGCGAATCATGCCGGAGAAGATCGCTCGTTTCTTCCTGTTCGACGGAGAACTCCTGCAGGAATACGAGGACCTCTTGCGCGACGAGAGCGACATGGGACGACAGATCAGCGAGGCGATCGAACAGATCCTCGGAGTTCCCGTGCTCACGAATTCACGGGCGACGCTCGCCAAACTGCTGGTCGACTATGGCAAGAAGGAAGCAACGAGCGCTCAGGCCAACACAATCACGAGCGAACTCGGGAACCAGATGATAGTCCTGCTCGACGAACGCGAGGTGCTTCTGGATGGACTTGACGATATGACGACGAACCTGGCTCAGTTACGCCAGGAAAAGGCAGACCTTGACGAACAGCTCCGCCGCAACGAACGTCTTGCCGCGACAATGGACAAACGCGACATGCTCGTGGAGGCCATCGAGTCACTCGATGAGCAGATCGAGACTCGTCAAGTCGAAACCGCCCTCGAAATGCAAGTGGCGTGGAAATCACTCGTCGCTGCTCGTGCATCCAACCTCACCGCAGGCCTGCGAGATCAGGAACGACATTTGCAGCTCCAGCAGATGCGACAAGAAGTCCTACGGGGTTCAGCCGATCGAGGTGTAGACCCCGACCAATGCCCAACATGTTTCCAATCGCTGAGCGACGCGGTGCTCGCGCAGATGGAGGTAGCTGCCGCCAGCGACGCGGTCAAAATGCAGGATGTCGAACGACAGTTGCGCGACGTTCATCGCCGACTAGATGCCCTCGAGGACGCCGCCAGAGCTTCAAATGAGACGGGTCTACGGATGCTCTGGAGCGAACTCAACCGCCTGAAAAGAGACCGGTACACCAACCAAGATGATGTATCAGAACTCAACCGTCGGTTGCAAGAAGCGGGCGAAGACCAAGGGGCACTTCGTAGGGCGCAGTACGACCATGAGCAGACCGTTAAAAAGATCGCCCTGCTCGAGGATGGCTTGGGAGATCAAGAGGGCGCTCTTACCGAGAACGAGCGCAATCTGACGAAAGTCCGAATTCGTCTGGAATCGATGGGTGGAACGAACGTGGAGGGCGCCCGGCAGCGGTCGCGCCTGTGTGCGGACTTGCACAGATTGTTCGACCAAGCAGTCGCCAAGTACCGCGACCGTCTCCGTCAGAGCGTTGAAGCGGACGCCAGCGAACTCTTCTTGCATCTGACGACCGAGCCCGATTACTCGGGACTGCGTATCAACGCGAATTACGGACTAACGATCCTCCATCGGGACGGTACCGATATCCCGGTGCGCTCCGCCGGTGCAGAACACGTCGTTGCTCTGTCGCTTCTGGGTGCTTTGCAGAAGAACGCCCCCCTCCAAGGTCCAATCTTTATCGACTCACCCTTCGGACGGCTCGACACCCAGCACACCAAGAATGTCGTGTCCGCCCTTCCTAACATGACGGAGCAGGTGTGCCTACTCGTGTACGAAGAGGAGCTACGACCGCAGCTAGCTCGGGACCTGCTTAAGGGAAAACTACGTGCCGAATACTCCCTAAACCGGGTTTCTGCTCGACACACTGAACTTGAAGAGATTAGTGGGAGTCATGGCTGAGGACAAGCGAACGATTGGCGTGACCGCGGCCGCAGACGGTGTTCTCGCCGTGATGGTCGAGCAGGGACATTTCTCCGATGGCATCGATGCTGCTAAGTTCGCGATGGCCCTCGCTATCAATGTCGGGGCGAACGCGGACGAGCGCGACCTCACCGTCGAGGGCACGACCACGAAGTGGAACGTCGGCAGCTTCGATCCAGATAGCCAACTCCGCTCACTGATTAACGCCCTCTACCCAGACATCGACCAGCCGTACCGGCTTCTCGAGTTCTTGATTGATGACGGGCTCAATCGTGTGAGCGAACATATTGAGTCGGTAGGCGAACTCGATGTCATCGCGTTGCTCGACGAGGCCGAGAGCCGTCCTAGCGCAGCTGCGCCGTAGGCGCCTGTGACCAGAGGAACCGCGGTGTGTGCATCAGACGCAGGAGTCGAGTAGCTCGGCGAACACTTCAGGCCAAGACAAGGCGACCCCGTGGGACTGGCAGAGGCCGGGCCAATAGTCAGACGACGGCTCCCGCTCTACAGCCAGCACCGGGCGGTTGTCCTCGAGACCCCAATCGACAAGGTGCGCGTAGCTGAGCACTTGGCCAAGACCCAACCGCAGCTGACGTTCCTCGTTGTCGCGTGTGAGGCTCTTCACCTCTGCGATCCAAGCCACATTGGCTGCAATCCAGCCGACATCGAAGAGAGGATCGGAATCACTCGGCGACCGCGGCTCCCACCCACGCTCCTGGACGGCCTCCGCTAGTTGGTTCTGAACCTTCTTGTGCGCGTTCGTTCCTCGGTCGATCGCATCAGGATCGAACCTGAATACCCGCGACCCAGGGGTGGCGGAGCCCCCAGGTGGAGGACGCATGTAGGGCTGTCCACGGGTTGTCGGGAGGCCCGTGACGCGCGACCGCACCTCTCCGCTTGAGGCACGCTCTTCAATTGCCTCGATCACTGTCTCGCTCGGAGCACAGATGACGACCTCCATCCCGGTCTGGAGTCGACGGTTCTGGCGCACCCGAGCGCCCGAGGCGCTCGCCGCTTCAACATTGGCCGTCCGAACCTGAAGGTTCTTCGAGTACCCAAAATCGATGTGCAGAGCAGCGTCCCAGAACACGAAGACGTCATGTTCGGAGGCGTATCCGCAGAGCAGCACGCAGTCAACCCCCGACCAGTCGAGTTCGCCCCGTTCGCCGCGCCGCTGACCGGTCAGTTGGATCTTGTGTTCTGGGGTTGTCCGGCCACCAGGAGGGTCCGTCGCGTTGTAGATGTAAACGCGAACACGGCTGGGGAGAGGGGCGCGGAGTTCCACCACGAGTTCGCCCGAAGCGTCCGTATTTGCCGCGCTGATTGCGGTGGGACCAACCGCATCAATGAACCGGTCATGAAGCTCCGTGGTCGAGAGTCGATCAGTCAACGTCGCTCTCCTGTGCCCACCCGCGGGTCATGCGTAGTACTCGCTGCCAACTCGCTCAAACCGATCATTGCAGAGTTGCTCGAACGCCCGGAGCGAGAGTCCGTCGGGTTTCGCACCACCGCCGATCACTGCGCCTACGGCGACCGAGTAGAGGTAGTCGAGATGACGCTTCGGTGAAGTTGCGCCGTTGAGACCTTCAAGGTGCGCAGTGACGGCATCGACCGCTATGTCGCCCGCTCCGTTGAGTCGAGGCGTGCCTCGCCTCGTGGCATCAAACGTCATGACCAAGTCATAGAACGGCACGAGTTCCCCCCGTCTGACCTTGTATCCCTTCTGACTGCGCTGACCCTTGTCGAGGATCGACACCTCGGCTTGGCGGAGGCCAGCATCTTCCACGGCGTCTAGAAGCGCACTCCACACGGCGTCATCCGAGTTGTGAAATACGACCGAGACGCGCCCGTCCTTGACGACGACACGCTTCACTTCTCGGAAGGAATCCGTGAGCAGCCGCTGGTAGTCGGCCACCGTCTTGCCTCCGTTCTCGACGCGGCGTGACTTGTTGACGACTATCTCCTGGTCGTTGTCCGTCGGGTTCCCCAACCAGGACTCCCACACAATGTTGCAGTCCGCATAGTGGATGTTGTTGCCGAACGGCGGATCCGTGAACACATAGTCGACCGAGTCGTCCGCGAGCCAGCGCAGGTCGGTCGCCGACGCTTGGTTCACCTCGACATCGCCGTCTGGTAGCACATCGTAGAGCCTGCAGACCTGGCGCACTTGGTGGCGGAACACCTCGAAGACGTTGGGTTCCGAGATCAGTTGTGGGATGTAGAGAGTGCCTGTGAGTGGGCGCTGACCTCCCTTGGCGTTGTAGCGCCGCATGCGACTGGCGTGCCATGCCGTGTTAGTGAAAGCGAACTGCAGTGCCTCACGAACCGCCGTGTCCTCAACCAAACCAATCTGATGCCACAACCGGGACAGCGCTATGGCGGGCCGACGAGCGAACATGTCGGCGACGGTCCGCACTCCACGAAGATGGAGCGCCGATCGGATATACATCTCCCGTGACGAGTCGATCGGAACAGTCGGCATCCATCGAGTGAGGCGGCGACGTCCTATCTTGTCGATGCGGTCCAGCGCTTCTTTGGTGGGATGGCCATGGACTAGCTTTCCGCCCGAATCTGGGGCAAGCGTGATCCACCGCGGCACGGATGCGATCGGCACGCCGCCTCTCCGGTCGAACCAGAACCTGCAGCTACCACACCGAACGTCGCGTGGGAGCGGTCGGTCGGGTTCAGTCGTATCCCATAAAACGATCTCCGACGTGCATGTCGGGCACTCATAGACCTCCGACCAGACCGAATGGCGCGCCAGTCCGTGAATGACTCCGTCATCGGTGTCAATCGACGACCAATACAGGTCGCGCTCCGTTCGCCGCATCCAGGAGCGGTCAAGCGCAGCGACAGCTCCAGTCAACATCTCGGGAGACACGCGTTGTGTGTGGTTGCGGGCTAGATGCACCGCGCCCGGCGACAGATCCGAGAGCGCTGCTCGGCGGCCTGTGAGCACTGCCGCAACTCCCGTCATTCCGGATCCGCAGAACGGATCGGCGACGAGACCACCCGGCACGGTGGACGCCTCAATGAAGGGCGTGATCGTCTCGGGCGGCACCTTGGTGGGATACGTGTGCGACGTGTACCAGGGCCCTCCTTTTGAGCCAGCCACATGCTCGGGCAGCGGTTCGTGGGCGGCCATCGACGGGCGGCCTATTTTCTTGCGGCTGGAAGATGCCATGCGTTGCCCCTCCTCTCAAGAATCTCGCTGCACAGAGCTTCGACCGCTGCAAAGCTCCACCCAGCGGGGGAAGCACCGTCAGCGAGCAGATACCGCATCACCTGTGAGTGCAGCCACGGAGTAGTGCGACGCGACGCAGGCTGGTGCGCTACGTACTCCATCAGTTCCTTCTCGATCTCAGCCCGATCCGCCTCGCGCCGCCGGGCGCCGGCATCCGCCGGCTCCCCTGAGGCAAGGTGCATCACGAGGTCGAAGTTCGCGACCTTCTCACCCTTGTCCTCGTGTCGGAGCCCCTTGAACGATGCCTGCCCCTTGTCCATCACAACAGCGGCTTCCACGCGCAGGCCTGCCGAGTCGACAGCATTCTGGATGCTTGACCATACGGAATCATCGGAGTTGTGGAACTGCAGCGACGCCCATGCACCGGGGCGCATCACACGGCTGATCTCCCCCATCGCCTGGCTCATCGCCTTTTCGTAGTCGTCAAGCGTCGTTCGGCCCAAGTCGGAGGTCAGCCGCCTGTTGACCACGGTCTCGGCAGCAACGTCGGTCTGTTCTCCGAGCCATGACTCCCAGAGGAACGACGAGTCGCTGTAGTAGATGTTGGAGCCGAACGGTGGATCGGTGAACACATAGTCGATGCTGCTGTCCGCGACCCAGGGGAGATGCTCGGCGGAACCGGCGTGGACCTCACATGAGCCGGGCGCCTTCCAGGTTGCCCGGTACATGTCGGTGATCGTGGAGAGTTTCCGACGGAACAGGCTGAAAACGTCGAACTCGTAGTTCAGCGATGCCAGGTACATGGTGGACGACAGGACGTTGGTCGGACGCCTCGGATGCCACTGGTAGCGGCGCGAGGCACGGTTGACACTCGCGGTGAACACGAAACGAAGCCCTGCTCGCATTGAATCGTCGTCAACCTGCCCGATTGCGTCCCAGAGTGCCGACAGAGCACTTAGGTTGCGCGCCGTGAAGAAGTCCGCCGAAGTCACGATCCCTTGAACCGCGTGTTGCGCGCGCCACATCTCTCGCCAACGCTCCCAAGGAACCGTCGGATACCAATGCGGGATGCCGGCTCGCTCAACATCGTGGTCAGCGTCGGACACCTCGACCGGTTTCACGAGTCGAGTCCGCTGCCCGTCAACACTGATGTTCTGTTGCACCGGCTCGGAGCGCAGCCAGCACAAATCCTTCTTCTTAAACGGTCCATGACCGGCGGGGCACAGCAGCGTGCTCTGGACCGCGCCGGCATCATGATCCACGCCCCCGACCCAGAACAGGATCTCCCGCTCGCATGTCATGCACCGATACACATCAGACCAGACCGTGTACTCGATTCGTCCCTCAGCCACCCCGTACAGTTCCATCTCCAACGGCTTGAGCCCGGCAAGCAACGCTGACGCGACCCCCTCAAATCGGACAGGGTCTATTCGCTGGGTGTAACCCCGTGCGATGTGGACCGCTGCTGGCGATAGATCGGACAGGACGGCGTGTCGCCCGGTCAACAGGGCGGCAACACCCGTCTGCCCGGAGCCGCAGAACGGGTCGAGCACTACTTCGCCAGGATCGGTGTAATGCTCGAGCAACTGAACTAGGCCCTCTACCGGTACCTTCGTGTGATATGAGTGAGCCCTGTAGAAGACGCTGCCCTTGCCCCCCTTGATGTTGTCCGTCATCGGCCCACGCAAGCGGGTCTCGCCACCCGCTGGTTGTCGGGGAGCAGAGTCAACCATGGTCTGCGGCCTTCGTTCCGTGGGAGCAGGCGACAGACACCGCGGTAAGCCTAGGGCGGCTCGACGAAAGTCTCCAGAAGACCAATCCAATGACATACCTCGACAGCGTAGAGAGGGGGTATGACGAACAAGTGTTCGTAAACACCACTTGTCCATCGGCGCTCGCTGTCATTCGACGGCTACCG
>CBDAPF010000004.1:0-5289 GCA_965198315.1 Candidatus Aldehydirespiratoraceae bacterium
TTGCGTGCCCGGTGAGTGATACCCAACTCACCGACCTGTGTGCATAAACGGTGCCGGATATGTAGATGTTGGCCGCACCAGAGTTACCAAACCAATACGATCCCGAACAATTTGTGATCGAGAGAGAAATCACGTCGCCGTCGCTGCCACTATCGTCGTCGCCGCCATCATCGTCGTCACCGCTACTACTACTCTCGAAACTGGCGTGGAGGGTATAGCTTCCCGTGCGTGAGCGATAGCTTTCTACTTTCACGTAATAGGTGCCTGCGCTGACCGAGCGTTCGATGCGGAAATTAGAGCCACGGCCCCCATCGTCGTTGCTGGCCAACCTAGAGCCGGAGCTGTTTTCGAGCGATCCCTTCGTATCGAGGCTGCCCGTCGTATAGATGGTCAACGTACCCGACTCGCTGACTTGCACGCTGAAGTAATCGACATCGTCGCCGGTTTCGATCTCCCCGGATAGCGAACTGTCCAGAGCAAGATTCGTCGCGTCAGACCGCGTATTGCTGTGGTCGTCCGAACTGCCCTCGCTACCGCCATCGTCGTCACCGCTATCGCCATCGCCATCGCCTGTCGTCACGCGAATCGTTCCTGAAGTAACGCGTCCGCCCTCAATGCTGCATCCACCTGAGGCGATACAGGTATATCTAGTTCCATCTTGTAGCTCTACAAATCCGCCATTGTTGAAGCTGAGTATTGTGCGACCACCACTACTACGAAGACTTGCACCACTAAGAATTCTTGGAACAAAGAAACCTGATGGATAATTTGGAAGTGTTTCGCCAGCCCCATAGGTCGTACCGCTGTCGCTACTATCCCCGCCGCCATCATCGTCGTCACCGCTGTCCACCGTCGTAAAATTCGGCCCGAAGACCCATTCAGAGCGGCCATCTCCATTCTCGGCTCGGACGGCCCAGCGATACTCTGTATCAGGCTCTAAGTCGTTGATGGTGTTGTAGAGCCCCGTCCCCCTATGCGGCTCGTTGGTCCATCGGCCTCCCACCGCTGGCTTGTAGTTGACATCATAGTCGGTGGCCCCCTCAGCCGCATCCCAGCGCACCCGACAGGACGAATCCGTAGGGGCATCAAATCGCAGGTTCGTCGGCGCGGCGGGCGCTTGCCCGTCGGCTGCCTCTTCTTCCGTCGTCTCGTCCTCCAAGGTCGTAAAATTCGGCCCGAAGACCCATTCAGAGCGGCCATCTTCATTCTCGGCTCGGACGGCCCAGCGATACTCTGTCCCAGGCTCAAGATCGTCGATCGTGTTGTAGAGCCTAATCCCCCGATGCGGTTCGTTGGTCCACTTCCCGCCGACGGCTGGCTTGTAGTTGACATCGTAGTCGGTGGCCCCCTCAGCCGCATCCCAGCGCACCCGACAGGACGAATCGGTCACCGCCTCAAAGCGCAGATTGGTCGGCGCAGGCGGCGCTTCGAGGGCCGCCTGTGCCTTCCCGCTGGGACCGGGGCCCTCTTCTTCGTCGTTGAGCGCGTCGAGCAGGTCGCAAAAGGCACAGTCGTCGTCCGCCGCCTTGCCCCCCGAATGGCCCGACGACACGACCAACTCCACCGGGGCCATACCCGCTTCAACCCGAAACGACGAATCCATATAAGGAGCCAACCCCTCACCCGAGACGATCAACCCATACACCTGGGATTCCGCTCCATCCGACCCGCCACCAGACACACCCGACAAAACAGAAGCAACTCCCGCAGCCGAGACACCCGCTTGCCCATCAACCAGCACCATCCGTCCGGTCTGGTGTTCCACTCCCACCGTCATTCGATAGATGTACACCCCCGCTGCTACCGCCCGGCCTGCCGCATCCGTCGCGTGCCACGTCGCCGTATGAAAGCCTGCCGGTCGCTCTCCATCCACCAACATCGCAATGCGCTGCCCCAACAGGTTAAACACCTCCAGCCGCACCTCGGACAAAGCCGCCAGTTGATAGGGAATGTTCGTCGAGGGATTGAACGGATTGGGATAGTTCGGCCCCAACTCAAACCGCGCCGGCAGTGCCTGTCCCGTCAGAGCCGCTAACGGCAACGAGAAATACCCCGTGCCATCGGTCATCGCGCGGGCAATGGCTCCCTGCCGCAGGTTGGTCAAATCGAATAGCTGCACCTGCGCGTCGGCGACGGGTTGTCCAGATTCCAGCCGCACCCGACCCTCAAGCAGCGGCTCCGCCGACGCCGAGATTCCAAAAACTAAGCCGATGAGACATCCAATGGCTGCTTTCATAGCGTCATCTCCTTTGAACTGTCGTGGTAGCAAATCTTGGCGCACCGCTCCAATCAACGCAGCAGGGTGAGCTTGCGCGTCAACACGCCCTCTTCGGTCCCTAGCCTGTATAGGTACATGCCGCTGGCCACGGGGCGACCCGCGTCGTCGCGGCCATTCCAGCGGAGGCGGTGGTAGCCGGCCTGCGGCGGCCCTGCCACCATCCCCCTCATCCTCCACCGGCACCGAACAGATCGAACAAGTCGCCGAAGCTCAGCGCCGGGTTGATCGTGATGGAGAAGGTCAACGTGGCGACGGCTCCTGCGCTGTCTTCCGCCGTGTAAGTGATCTCGACGGCCCCATCGGTGGCGGCTTCGGGCGTACCCGAAATTGTCCGTGTTGAATCGTCAAACGACAAGCCCGCAGGAAGCCCCGAGACGCGGTATGTTATCTCGCCTTCGTCGCCTGTAGCTTCCGGCAGTAGCAGCGCGCTAATCGCCGCACCAGCGGTGTAAGCTTGGTCTTCGACCTCCCCGGTGAAACCGAAGGCTAGCTCGCTATCGTCCTCTTCACCATCGTCCTCTTCACCCTCAGCCACCTCGTCGTCATCCATCTCGTTGTCGATGATCTTGATATTGATCAGAGCTGAGTGTCCACTTGACGAAGTAGCCTGTACAGCGAAGGCCTTATCACCATCCGCTGTCGTGTTGTCCTGGGGCGTCAGGGTAAGCTGCGCTGTCCCCGTTCTCTGGCCCTTTGCAATGGTGAGGGTTGAATTCAGTGTCGCCTCGAAATCCTCATCGCGCTTGGCCGTCTTGCCTTGTGTTGGGGAGACAATAGCAAGTGTGATCGTCTCGTCCGTCGCAGCGGCTTTGTCCAACGTCACGGTCACCGTGATAACCGTCGCCTGCTCGTCGTCCTCGCGGATCGAATCATGACTTGAGGATATGCCCTCAAGCTCGACCGTGGTCGTTGGTTGCCCCTCGGACTCCTGTTGATCCTCGCCCTCTTCCTCTTCGCCATCGTCCTCGCCGGTTTCCACCGGCGTCTGGTCTTGCCCTATGGCAGTAGCGGTAAAGGCCACGGGTTCAAGGCCTGCGACGGTGGCCGAAACCGTGTTCGGCCCCGGATCACTACCCAGCGTCAGCGTGCTTCTGGCTTGGCCGCTGGCATTGGTGGTGGCGGTGGTGGCCGACAGCGTCCCTCCACCGGCCGTGACCGAAAAGGTGACGACCGCCCCGGCATACGCCGAGCCATTTTGATCTAACACCGAAACGACAAACGGCTCAGCCAACGTAGTACCGGCTTGGCCTGCTTGTCCCTCGCCGGAGACCTTCGTCAAGCTCTGGGGCATCGCCTGCTCGTCATCGGCCTGCTCGTCGTCGCCGTCGGAATCGGCCGTCGCTTGACCGATGGCGGTAAAGGTCTCGGGTTCAAGGCCTGCGACGGTGGCCGAAACCGTGTTCGGCCCCGGATCACTACCCAGCGTCAGCGTGGTGGCGGCTTGGCCGTTGGCATCGGTCGTGGAGGTGGTGGACGACAGCGTTCCACCGCCCTCGGTAACGGTAAACGTAACTTGAACCCCCTCAACTGCTGAACCGTTTTCATCCTGCACTGCAACGACGAACGGTTGCGCGAGTGTCTCGCCGGAGGCACCCTGCTGGTTATAACCTGAGATTTTCAAAAGGGCCGGATGCGCTCTGTTATCATGGTTTACCTCAACACCTCTCTCCAGTAGGATTGGAATATGTGTGTGGATGGAGGCATAACTCAGGGGGTTTTCCTGCACATCAACCACGTCTCTATCCCCCAATCCCGTATTTGCTACCAAGGGCGACAAATCCGAAACCAAGTTTGCCACAATCTGCAAATATGTCAGGCCGTTCAACTCCACTAGGGGCGACAAATCCGAGACCGAGTTTTCCCAGAGATATAGCTCTTTCAGGTTGGTTAACCCTGCCAGGGGCGAGAGATCCGATACCGGGTTGCGCCCAAGCTCCAAGTACTGCAGGTGGGTCAACCCCGCCAGGGGCGACAAATCCGAGACCGAGTTGCCAAAGAGATTCAAACCTGACAGGTGGGTCAACCCCGCCAGGGGCGACAAATCCGAGACCGAGTTGCCATCGAGATTCAAGGAATGCAGGTTGATTAACTTTGCCAGGGGCGACAAATCCGAGACCGAGTTGCCATTGAGATTCAAATCTGACAGATTGGTCATCGCTGCCAGCGATGAGATATCCGAGATGTTGTTGTTGTAAAGCTCCAACCCCTCTATGATGGTTGATTCCGCCAGGGGTGTGATGTCGCTAATCTGATTATCGCCAAGGAGTAACCCCTTTAGATTAACTGCATACTCAAGACCGGTAAGGTCTGTTATCTGGCGACCGTTGGCTTCAAGCCACCCCAATCTCAACATATCCAGTTGGCTGATGGCATCCCCCGGTGCCAAGCCGAGGGTTTCCCGCACCACTGCGGCTAAATTCGCATCGGGTATCGACACGACTTCGGGAGGAAGCAGCGCCGTAATATCGATTGGATGCCATTGCTCTGTGACATTTCCATACACATCGACAACCCGGAGCGTCACCCCTTCTGTTGCTTCAGGCGTGACAAATTCAACGGAGGCACTTTCGCCGTCTAAGTCTAACCCTTGACAATCAATGGCCTCACCAGTGCTGTTATGCAACTGCGCTTGATGGAGTCCATCAGGATCGGCTACCTCAAAGCGGAGGCGGATAGCGTTCGGTGGGACTGCGAGCGGTGGAAGCATCTGAATTGTGGTTGGTTCGTCTGCTTGCGGATAGGTTTGGCCCCTGTTGAAGTAGCGATGAGCATCCAACCATTCGGCAGCACAGAACGATGTAACCATCCAGTCGGTGTGATATGAAGACGGACTGCGCGTGGCATTTCTGAATTGATCGTGCGCCAATCCAAAGGCGTGTCCGAGTTCATGGGCAGCAACGGCAACATTGAAACAACTCCAGCCGCGTTCGCGTTGGCGGGCACTGTTGGGAGCGGGTATGAGCGTCGCTCCACCTTCGGGGCCAAAAGATGTGCCTTGCCCGCAATAGCCG